>CAZDYN010000129.1:0-6702 GCA_964509635.1 uncultured Nitrosomonas sp.
AATCACCGCATTGAATAACTGAATTTGATCTAACAGGCACATCGTCAAATCGGGTAACTGTCAGATCAGGTCGCGACTACTACACTTCAAGAAGCTTATTTTCTTTTTCTCATTTGTTCCTGTTTGACGATGTAGCGTTGAATCATAGTTTCCGTTCTTGCCGGCAAATCTAAGAATTCACAACCAACGCGTTTGCACGCGATACCGCTATGCAACTTTATTGCATGAGTATTTTTCACTTTGATAGCGGTATTAACGATACCAATTTCGGGGAGTGTAATTTGACAGTTTGTATAAGTGATTCCAGGCTCAAAGTTGATAACGGCATGCTGATCAATGACGCCGATCCCGCCACAACTGATATCAAGTAATGTAACTTCGATTTTGCTGGATTTATTTTCTTCTATAATTGGGATTATACATTTAAGTGGTTTGGTAATAGGTGTGGAGATCCGAAAGTTATCTCTTCTTTGGATACGTAACAAAGAATCCGGAATATTGACGACGAAAGCATTTCGACCTTCAAGGTCTATCTTGCTGATTTTGTTGCAAACAAATTCTATCTTGACTTTGTTTTGTGTGGTAACAAATATTATTTCCTTGGATTGTAGCGCCAGTTGATTGATTTTTTCATTTGCACCATAGTCTATGATCATTTCTTTCTTTTTAGCGTCTATAGCAAGAATCGATGTCAGGATAAAGCTGTTTTCGTGACTTGGATAGAGTGTGATTAGTGAATTTGCTTGTATAATTTCACGAAGGATGAAAAGAATGTCAATTTCCGAGTGGATACGAAAACTCTCGTTCTTTTCTTCTTGAGAGAACTGAGTAGGCTCTAATACATTAGATGCTTCGATGCTTTGATCAGATCCTTGCATTATTAATTACTCTCCCGAATTTTTTGTGTAATCTTTGAATCAATGTCATGTATGACTGGGGAATGTGTTTTTCCTTGTTCCAGGCGATAGAGCCATGCCAGTAATTCGGCAACAGCAACATAGAGCTGTGGCGGAATCCGGTTATCGAGGTTTACTTGCATGAGTAATGAAACTAATTCACTTGATTCATGAACATAAATTCCTGCTTCTCTTGCACGTTTAATAATCTCCTGAGCAACAAAACCGCGACCTTTGGCAACCACTTTGGGAGCAATTTGCCCTTCCCGGTAAGCGAGTGCAACTGCTGTCAGATAGGATTTACTTTCTGTCATCTTGATGAACCTCTACCGATTGAATATTCAGTCCAGCCGATTGCATATCCATTGCGAGCGGTAATTGATTATTCTCCAATAAACTGACGGTTTCTAGTTGTGAGGTATTCAGTTTGATACTGATACCTTGTGCATTGAGTGTAATAGTAGCGGTAATGTCTCCAAGTTGAGGCATTGATAATCGGATTTGAGTGCGCCATTGAGCAGCATGACCTGGTTCATTTTCATTTTCTTTGTCCTCTGGCTGCTCATGAATATTCCACTCCATGGGCTGACCTTGCCAGACTTCCCCGCGCCAAAGTAAATGTCCGCTTTCCAAAGTGGTAAGCTGTTGTTGCACTAAAGGAACAATCTGAGTATGAACTGGCATTTCAGGACTTAGTGAATTGGGTACAACTGTTTTGGCAGTTGATATGTCAGCAGTTACCAGCATCAATTTTCCTTGGGGTTCTTGATGTAAGTTTTCAAGTGTATTTTCTCCGCTAATCCATTGTGCCTGATGTGATTCATAGAATAATCCACTTTGAATAATTGCTTTTTGTAATAAACCGGGTAATTCGGTGCTATTTGTCGGTGGATTAGTCAGAATGGGGGTAGGACTAGTGACAGATGATGCCGGAGTAGTATTGGTTGTGTTCGCTGGTGTCTGTTTAAAAGTATCTTGCATCAGAGTATCCAGAAAACGGCCTATTGTGCTGATAGAAGGCGTATTTCTTTCAGCATTCAATGGTGTTTCATTGATGGCGAGAAATTGCAGTTTAGGTTCATGCGATACGAAAACAAGCTCCAGTTTGTTACCAGGTTGGAAGCTTTCAGGCAAACGCATTTGTAAAAGCTGATTTGCAACTAAAACTCGAGAATTACCATTTAATAAATGTGATTCAATAAGTGCTTGATACTTTTGTCCTTGTACAAATTCGGCAGGAGTGCTATGTGAATCAAGGGTCGAGGATACTGGTGTTACCGGTGTAACAGGGTTTATTTGAGCCTTTGGTACAATTGAATCAGTTTTGATAATGGTTGGAATCACAACAGATTATCTTTATGTTGTTTATATTTACTCAGGTGCTTCATGCTACAAAATTATTAGCGGAGGCTTATACATTATTGATAGGTTGATACGCTTGTTGAAGGCTGCGAGTGCGCTCATTAGTGTTGAGCATATCCTGAAGTTTTACCATCCATGGTTCGGTAATTGCTCTGATTTGAGCATCATCAGCCAGTATTTGGTTGATAACTGTTACTTTGTTTTGTAATAACTCTTTATCTAATATGGGTTCTGGGTCATTATTAATTAGTATTTCAGTTAATTGTCTGCATTCTTGTTCTAATAATATCAACTGATCCCATTCGTTATTTTGGGCAGCGGCAAGCATTTTTCCGGTAGTTGATAAAATAGCGTTATAAGTCGTAAGTGTTTCCGTGCTATTCATCTATTTGTGTATCCTTATTTGTATTACTCAATTCCGGGTTAAACCGTAACCGACTTTATTCCAGTTTGAATTCCATTGAACTGTCCAATCTCCGTCCAGGCACCATATAATTCAGATAAGAGCTTATTGACTTCATTGACAATTTCAAGGTTGTTTTGGATATTGGCCACTAAAAGTCGATGTGTCATATAGTCGTAAAGCGCTTGTAGTTTAATTGCTAAATCACCACCTGCGTTCATATCCAGACTCGCTTTCAAACCATGATCAATAATCATGATGGCTTTTGAAATCATCTGTCCTTTTTCTGCAATTTCATTATTTTGCATGTGCATTCTGGCTTTTGCCAGTGCTTCTTGCGCACCTTCAAATAACATTAAGATAAGTTTATGCGGATCGGCTGATTCGATGCCTGTTTCAACACCTATGCGTTGGTATGCTGATATGGCATTATTCATGGCAGTGTACATGTTGGTCCTTTCTATATTTTAAGTCGCTTGTTTTTAAGGCTATTTGCCTGTACCAGGTAGTCTGGATAACTGTTGCTGCAAAAAATTGCTGGTCTGGGTCATGCTGGCAATTGTGGTATCTAAAGCGGTAAACTGTGCACGTACTCGTTTCTCTATATCTTCCAGTCGTTGCAGTAAATTTTCACGTTGTGATCCGATGTCTTTGATAGACGCATTAATGCCATCAATTCGGCTATCAATTAAGCGTCCCTTTAGCATTTCATCTACTAGTTTATTTAATTTTGTGGCAAAGCCATGCGCGAAATCTATATTGCCTCTGGTACCCGTGCTTCCTCCGGTTATTTTTAAAACTAACCCACTACTATCGGCAGCACCGGTTAGAGTTTGACCTGATCCTGTCGCGGTGATACCGTTAATTGTCCCCGCCACATCTATACCGTTGGTTTCTATCGGAGTGCCAAATAAATCCAGCATGCCATTTCCACCTGTAACCGATACGGTTGACGCAGAACCATATCGATTGGAAGTGATAGTCAGGATTCCGGCGGATTCGCTTAATGTTGCTTTGACTCCTGCAGAAGAAATTGCCGGAACGCCATTAATTCTTGATTGAATCTCGGCTGCCAGAGAGGCTGCTGTATAAGCCCCTGCTGTGAGGGTTATATTGGCGTTTACACCATCAATGGTGAAATTTAAGGTGTCATTAACACCTGTATTGATAGTAAGTGCAGCAGCAGTATTCCCGGTTGCGGTGCCTTGTGTTGCAGTCTGACTGATGTTCAGTGCATATGTGCCATTAGCTGTGTCAGAGTTGGCGCTGACAAAAGATACCAGGCTATCACTGGCTTTCCCGACAGAAGCAAATAGTGTCGAGACATCTTTGGTAGGGTCGCTCAGTATCTTGGATAGTTTTGTTGAATCAAACTTAAGTGTTCCATCTGTTTGGAAAGAAATACCTATTTCTGATAATAAGCTTAACCCGCCGCCCGCTGTAGTGAGTGGATCAGAAATTGTGTTGCGTATTTGTGTCTGAATAGATCGGACCGTTGAATCTCCGGTTAGAATGGATGCCTGTTTAGTTGTTGCATCATATTTTGAGAGATCGACGATTGTTTTATTTAGATCGTTAAAAGCTTTAACGAATGATGATATTGCACTTTGGATACCTGCTGTATCTCGTGATAAATTTAAAGTGGATGTGGTGCCAGGACTGGCTTTTAGCAGATCTAACGTGACACCTTCGAGGGCATCCGAAATTTTGTTGGATGCTTTGCTGATTGATATACCATCAATCACTAATGTCGCATTGCTGGCAGCTACGGTTTCGGTCAAGTTAGTTGTACCGCTTGTAGATGCATCATAAACTAACTGAGAAAGTCCTGAATTATCGGTATGATTCGCATCAGCATCAGTTGCAGTAATTTTTAAGGCATTACTCAAGCCGGTATCTGCTGATGCAATCACCAAACGATTGCCTGTGCCGTCATTCACGATACTGGCAGTAACACCGGCATTGGCCTGATTTATTGTGTCACGAATGCCTGCTAACGATGAGTTGCTGGGGGTGATGGCGATTGATTGTGCAGCTTTTTCGGGATTGAGTGTAAACGTGCCACCGCTATATGTACCAAATTGTATAGTCAATGTACCGTTGCCTACAGTTGCGCTGGTGGTGGAAAAATTGGCGGATTTTAATTTATGTGCCTGTGCGAGTGTTTGAATTTCTACCGAATGCGCTCCGGTAACGGCGGTTGGTGTCGCGCTTACATTAGCCAATGTGGTATCGGCAAAATTAGCTGTTATAGCGGTAAATTTTGCCGGACTGGATAATGCAGTAAGACTGTTTTGAAATGAGGACAATGCCCCTTTCAGACTTCCAAAAGCAGTTAATTGAGTTTGTTGTTTAGCCTCTTTATTATCTAGGGATGCCAGCGGTCTTCGTTCTAGAGACATTATTTGGCTGACAATGCCGTTGATATCCAAACCTGATCCAATTCCTGGAGATGAAAGCATTTCTAAGTTTCTTCCCTATAAATAATATTGGCTACGCTTTACCATTAAATAAAAGCCCTTGCGCTTTATCCAGTGTACGAGCTATCTCGATGGCTTCTTCTGTTGGAATTTGCCGGATAATTTCTTCAGTATGTGCGTCCATTACTTTAATAATTGTTTTGCCGGTTTCTTCATCAATTGAAAAAAGCAAACTCTGTGCCAAATTATCAACGACTCCTTGAATTTTCTGAACGGCTTGCTTGATCTGCTCTTCAGCTTCGGATTTATTGTCAGCTTTAGGTTCTAAATTTGAGACAGAGGATAAAGTCATATCTGCATTAGATACGGGTGCTTTTCGAGTAGTTGATATTGTTGGGGAAGGCGGTGGCAGTGTGCCTATTCCATTTAGTTGATTGATGGCCATGCTATGACTCCTTAAAGCTGGCAAGTACGCAGAACATATTAAAATAGTTCTACGTACTGTCAGCTTTATCTAATGCACAATTTCATTTGTTACGAGTTGCTTAACGTAACAATGAGAGAACGTTATTAGGTAGTGAATTTGCTTGCGCAAGAATTGCTACACCGGCTTGTTGTAGAATTTGTCCGCGGGTCAGATTGGCAGATTCAGCCGCAAAGTCGGCATCCTGAATCCGGCTACGGGAGGCGGACAGATTTTCAGAGGTGGTTTGCAGATTCGAAATGGTTGAACTGAAACGGTTCTGAATCGCACCCAGATCACCGCGAGAACTATTGATGGCATTTAGGGCTGCATCCAGTGTCTTCATTGCAATTTGTGCATTGGCTGATGTAGACAAGTCCAGCGTAGCGACTGAGTTAAAAGAACTGGTGGTGGCGCCAAATTCCGTGGCATTTGAGCCAGCCGCAGTAATTTGGCCATTAGAGCTTGCAAGCTCAACAGTGCCTGTTACTGTCGTTGAGTCATTACCACCACTAGTTAGCGTTCTTGTGGTTGCTCCGGCAGTGACATCAGCTGTTGTTACGCCATTAGTGAAATCTGAAAGTACGATATCTCTGCCATCTGTTGTTGACAGCGTGATCACTGATTTGTCGGACGAAGATGCGAATGAGGCAGTGACGCCGGTTGAGGATTGTAATCCATTAATGGCTGAAGCCAAACCGCTTAGGTCAGCGGTATCGGTGATAGTGGTAGAAACTGTACTGCCGTTTAATGTCAATGCAACAGTACCGGCGGCTGATAAATTACCGAGTGTGGCGCTGTTGGATGCAGTTGCGGTGATGCCGATACCGGAAGCAGCTGTATTAATGGCTGCAGCAATGGCTTTAGCATCATCTCCGGCTGCATAACTAATATTGCCGGTGGTTCCTTTGTTATTTGCAAGTGTTAAGCCGGCTTCTACAGCAACACCATTGGCAGCAAGAGCAGCAGCAGAAGCCGTTGCTGTGCCCATCGCCGTTCCATTGGTGGTCAATATGTGACTACCTAGCGCAGTTGAACGGGCATCGCCGATAGATGCAATGTTGATGGTTTGGTTAGCATTGGCGCCGACTTGGAAGCTCTGATTTAGGAAAGAGCCGTCCAACAAGTTCAAACCGTTAAACTGGGTTTGGCTTGCAA
>CAZDYN010000130.1:0-6668 GCA_964509635.1 uncultured Nitrosomonas sp.
CCGACTCACCGCAGGCGACATTGACTCCATTGCTGCATTTGGCCGAAGCGGGGCTTGAACCGGAAAGAGATTTTACGGTGCGGTTATTTGATGTATTGACGGGTAAACATGGCGATCACATTGGAGGTGAACGTCATGCCGCCAAAGCATTAATCGAGGGTGCCGCCGATGCTGCCTGTATGATTGATGGTAATCATCTGCTGTTTTCCCGCGAAGGCACACTGCCGTCCAACAGCACGCGTATTCTGGCGCAGACTGCCGAATACGATCATTGCAATTTCACCATGCTGGATGGCGTACCTGAAAAAACGGTTGCGCGTTTTCGCGAGCTTCTGCTGGCGATGTCGTATGACGATCCGCACGTGAGGCCGTTGCTTGATCTGGAAGGATTAAAACAGTGGCGGCCGGGCCGCACCGAAAAATACGCATTGTTGACCAGAGCTGTCGATCGATTCAAAACCATCGATGCATTTGTAAGCCAAGTAAGTAAGTCTTATCGATGATCAAAAGCGGCATGCCCACGGTTGAGCTCGGTGATCTGGGACTGGACGAGGGCGGGCATTTGCTGATAAAACGCGCACTGCGTTTGGTGCCGGTGCATACTCCGGTTGCGGTACGTGGCAATGCGCCGGAATTGGCTGTTCACTTGCGCGGCTGGTGCCGTACGCAGGGGCACGGCATCGAAATTGTACAAATTTCCAGTGGATTAGTGGCGGTGATACGCCGCGGAGACGCTGAGGCTGGACGCTGGCGCGGCGCGCAATCGACTGGTGAGGCGCTTATTCCGCAGACGCTTGCGGCGGCCAGCTGGGGATTGGCGGGGCGTAGCGCCACGGTCGAGGCCGGCGCGCCGCTTTTTGATTTTCCACTGAATACGCGTGCCGGAGTTTGGGCTCAAGAGGCCGCGCGCTTATATGCCCAGGCAGCCGCCGCGCAATGGAATCCTGCTACGGCGATACCGTGGGATGAACCGTTCGTGTTGCCCGATGAAGTTGAAGATGCAATCGTGCAGTTGATGACGTATCTGATTGAAAACGAAACCGCGGCACTGGTGATTCCGGCCAGGTTCGCGGCGCAGGTGCATCCGCATTTTCGTGAAGTCATGCAGTTGCTGGCGATTCAGGCAGCCGATGAAGCGCGTCATATTGAAGTGTTTACCCGGCGGGCATTGTTACGGCGGCCGAAACTGGGTTTATCGACTGCCGGAGGGCAGGCATCGCTTAAAACGCTGATCGACGAACCGGATTTTGCATTGGCGGCGATGTTGCTGTCGGTGCTGGGCGAAGGCAGCTTCCTGTCATTATTGAGTTTCCTGCATCAGCATGCGCCAGATCCGGTGACCTGCGAGATTGCACGGCTGGTTGGGCAAGATGAAGCGCGCCATGTCGCATTCGGTGTTGCTCATCTTACGCATCATGCAGATGAGGAGCCCGCTTTACTGGGGCGCTTGGCGGCAGCCATCGAGCACCGTCATGACATATTGGCGCATACCGCCGGGCTCAATGAAGAAGTATTTGATGCATTGATATTACTGGCTGCCGGATCATGGCATCCCGAGGCGTTGCGTAGCGGATGGAAGAAGGTGCAGGCATTAATTGCCGATATGGATCAGGGGCGGGTGCGGCGTTTGCGCAAGATTGGTTTTGATGAGCAGCGCGCGCGATCGCTTTCGGCATTGCATACGCGTAATTTTATGTAGCGATCAGAAAAATGCTATCTTCGCCATGATATTAACAGTTTGTGTGTTTATCATGACAGAGATAGCAAAAGCGGTTAGCGCATATGGGATTCAACAAAAGTGGTTTCCCGGTTGAAATCATCCCAGATATAAGCCGGCTTGACAAAAGGCGTGGTCGGTATCAGGAAGGTTGCAATGTCAAAAGCACCGCTTAATGAGCGCCCTACGGCGTTGGCAATGCCGGTAAGAAATCCGACGGTCATGCCGTGAATGACACCGTCCCTGTTACCAACGATAGTGATTGTTTTAGGTATTTCAACGACACCGGTTACGGCATTGGCAAGTCCATTTCCCAGTTTTTCCATAACCTTGTCAGGATATTGATTGGCAAATACGAGATTGGGAGCCGCCAGTGACATCATTGCTATGATCAACAGCGCTTGAATCGTTTTTTTCATAATAAATCCTTAAGTGATTAATAAAATAGTTAATTTTACTGGAATCGGGTGATACTCTATTTCCCGTTCCCTTGTTTGACCGGTTGTTTCAAAATGACAGTAATTCTTTCCACTTCACGTTCGATCTGACTTTCCGGGTAATTGCGGTTTTGCAGTTCGGTTCTGATTCTGTAAGCTATTTCCAGAATCAGCAGATCCATTGTGTTTTCATCGCCGCGTTGCGATGCTTCCTGGTATTCCATCTGGAACCGGTTGATGGCGTTCATCATGGCATCGTTATTGAGATTTGAGCCGGACAAAATAGACTCCAGTTCATATTTCAGGTTGCCGGAAATCACGGGCTGCGTTGATTGGGGTACTTCAGGCTGATAAGGCATATATTTCGGTATCAAGACCGATATCATGATCAGCGCTACACCCGAGCCTATAGTAGCTAGAACGATACGCCAAAGTTTATAGTCTTTGCCGCGCAGTTTTACTATATTGATTCGTCGCGCGCCAAACCAGGTTTGCATGGCTATTCCTGCGAAAAACAGAATGGCACCAAGTGCCATGATAACGGGTACGATCGGATGCACAGTTTTACTCCTATCTTCTTATCTTAAGATCCAGTTGCAGTTTGCGGAAAACTAAAACTCAGCGGTTATTCCGAATGTCGTTGATTTACGGATGAGTCACTGGTTAAATTCGACTGCGTATTCTAGCTTAATATGATACTGAGTTATTATCTGTTTGATAAGCCGGTTGATGATTGCAACAGGGAACGGAATTTCAGATGTCTGCGTTTTAAGCGCTTGTTATTGTCATCAGAGTTTTTTTCATATATTGCGCATTCACGGCCTGTTAGCGAAAAAAGTTAACAAGCCGGTGAAATCGGTGAAATATCAGCGCGGAGGTGGCGGTGGTGGGTTACCGGGTGGCGGCGGTGGCGGATTGAAACCTGGAGAAGGAGAAACAGCACCTCTATTACCGCTTGCAGGCGGAGCATCCGTGATTCGGCCGGAAACCGGCACACGATGGCCTTTGGCATACATACATTGAATATAGCTGATGTCATAGCGTTGCTGATTGACGTAGGCGGAAGTACTGGCAGTACCCGATCCCATCAGGCTGCCGGCCAGAAGACCGGTACCGGCGCCAATAGCCGCGCCGCTTCCTCCCGCGATCGCCGCACCTGCAGCAGCGCCCAGTCCGGCACCGATCGCGGCGCTTTCCATGCCACTCCTTTGCGCGGATTGGCGCGATGTTAAGCCGCCGACTTGTTCATAGGCATAACGCCGGCAATCATATTCATCATGACGGAATTGTTCGAAGCTCTTGCCGGATCCCGGTAATACCATGACACTGGGTCCGGACGGCAAATGGACGCATGCGGTCAGAATGCAAGCTACTGTGAGTATGAATAATCGTTTAATTGCTTTCATGGTGTTCTCGCTTCATCATTGTGCGGAGGGTTGGGGTGCAATCTGCAGCCAGCCGCGCGGGCATTCCTTAACATACGGATAATATCCTTTCGTTGTTTGGCAATAGTACCAGTAAGCGGTTCTCGACTGGGCGGGTTTTGCTTCCTGCCGCTGTATGTAGACAGGCGGTTGCGAAGGAATTGCAACAGCGGACGGGTAAGTATAATAAGGTCTGTAAAAAGGATCGGCATAGCCATATCCATAAGAGCGGTAACCATCTGGAACCCGCAAAACGGAGCCATAATAACTTCCCCAGAACCCAGGATTATAGTAGCCGCCGATACCGAGCATCAAATGATCGTGGCTGTGGCCATGATCAGTATGGTGGTGACGACTGTCACTGTCATCATGATCATCTCCATCGTAATCAACGTCATCACCGCCGTCACCGCCGTCACCGCCGCCATCTTCAGCCCATACGGGATGGGTGAGCATGAATGCGATAAAAGAAACTGCGACCGGAAGCCATTTTAGCCTTTTCATCAACGCTTAGTCCTGAATCAATCCAATCATGGCAATAAAACTTTTTATTTTTTCACTCGCTTAACCATCCGTTACAGGCGATTTACATGCACGCTTGGTATACAATATGCAAGCTATTTAAGCTCTCAATCTGACAGGATTTGTATTTTGTAAGTTCCAATCATTCAATGAAGTCATGATATTGTATCGCTTTAAATCTGCGCAGTGCTGATACACATTAATCAGGGCGTCTCTAAAAATTCAAAATTTTAAACAAAACGAGGCGCGAGCAAAAAATGTTGACGCATCATATATTTGATATGTAAGGAAACATTTTTTAGAGATGACCGTTAATCACTGCTGCCAAATATGAATAGAAAGCAGTATCATATTGATCGAGAATGACCGTCGATACCTTTTATCCGGTCCGATGAATTTAATGGTTATATTTTTTATTATCAGGAGAAAATTAAAATGTCGCAAAAACACCCGGTTATTGCTGTTACCGGATCATCAGGGGCGGGCACCTCAACGGTAAAAACCAGTTTTGAACATATTTTCCGCCGCGAAAATCTGCAAGCGGTTATTGTGGAAGGCGACAGTTTTCATCGCTACGATCGTGAAGCAATGAAACAGGCGGTGGCTGAATCGGAAAAAAACGGCGGACGCGCGATCAGTCATTTTGGTCCGGAAGCCAATGAATTTGAAAAACTGGAAGCCCTGTTCAAGGAATATGGCGAGAGCGGCAGCGGTCAAACACGTTTGTATCTGCATAATGATGAAGAAGCCCAGCCTTGGAACCAGAAAGCAGGCACATTCACGCCTTGGTCACCGATTCCAGGCGGCTCCGATCTGCTGTTTTATGAAGGACTGCACGGCGGTGCAAAAAGCGATACGGCTGATGTCGCCAAATATGTCGATTTACTGGTTGGCGTGGTGCCGATTGTCAATCTGGAATGGATTCAGAAAATATTCCGCGACACCAATGCGCGCGGCTATTCGGCAGAAGCCGTAACACATACCATTTTGCGCCGTATGCATGATTATGTTCACTACATCACGCCGCAGTTTTCACGCACGCATATCAACTTCCAGCGTGTGCCCACGGTTGATACATCCAATCCATTTATCGCGCGTGAAATTCCATCGCTGGATGAAAGTATGGTCGTGATCCGTTTTAATGATCCCGAAAAGGTCGATTTTCCTTTCCTGTTGAACATGATTCACGATTCCTTCATGTCCCGCCCGAATACCATTGTCGTGCCAGGCGGGAAAATGGGCATGGCAATTGAACTTGTACTGACGCCGTTGATTCTGGATATTGTCGCTAAAAGCAGGGCCTGACAGTTTCCGGCTGCTTTAAGGTTAATTCAAGAATCGCGATAGAATGTGAACATGCATTTATCGGGTTCTGAATTAATCAGCATGTCAGAAATCCATCTCCACGATTTGTCTCCGGTATGGTCAAAATGCATCACCAGGCCATATCCATATTGATTGCATGACTTCTCTACTATCCGGTTTAAACCCGCAGCAACTGGAAGCCATTACGCTGCCGCATCAATCCGTATTGGTGCTGGCCGGCGCCGGTAGCGGCAAAACACGCGTATTGACGACGCGCATCGCTTATCTGATCCAATCAGGGCAGGCAAGTCCGCACGGTATCCTGGCTGTGACGTTTACCAATAAGGCGGCCAAGGAAATGCTGACGCGTATTACCGCGATGCTGCCGGTAAACCCGCGCGGAATGTGGGTCGGAACATTTCATGGGTTGTGCCATCGCATGCTGCGGGCACACTACCAGGACGCAGGATTGCCGCAGGCTTTTCAGATCCTGGATGCTGCGGATCAACTGGGGCTGATCAAGCGTATTTTGAAAGCGCTATCGGCTGACGACAAGAAATTCCCGCCGCGCCAAGTGCAGTGGTTTATCAATAACGCCAAGGAAGCCGGATTACGCGCTGCCCATGTCACCGTAGAAGATGCTTTCTCGCGCCGCATGCTGGAGTTTTATCAAGCGTACGAACAGCAATGTCATAAGGAAGGCGCGGTGGATTTTGCCGAATTGCTGTTACGCAGTTATGAGTTGCTGAGCCGCAATGAAATTCTGTGCCAGCATTACCGCGCGCGTTTTAGCCACATCCTGGTGGACGAATTCCAGGATACCAACCCATTGCAGTATAAATGGCTCAAATTGCTGGCGGGTGCAGGAAGCAAGGATGCCGCGGCAGTCTTTGCGGTCGGTGACGACGATCAAAGTATTTATGCATTTCGCGGCGCCTGTACCGGCAATATGAAAGACTTCGAGCGCGATTTTGGCATCACCCGGGTTATCAAGCTGGAACAAAATTACCGCTCGCACGGCAATATCCTGGATGCGGCCAACGCACTGATTGAAAACAACAGCGAGCGTCTGGGCAAGAATCTTTGGACTGAGGAAGGGAAGGGCGAACCCTTGCGTGTTTACAATGCGCCCAATGATTTCGATGAAGCCGCGTTCATTGTCAATGAAGTCAAGGCATTGCATGCGGAAGGCGTTGCTTTATCGGAAATGGCATTGCTGTACCGCTCCAATGCGCAGTCGCGCGTGCTTGAACATAGCCTGTT
>CAZDYN010000131.1:0-6594 GCA_964509635.1 uncultured Nitrosomonas sp.
CGCCTTTGACGAATATAAACGCATGTTGTTCGTGATCATGATTCAGCGTTGCCATGAAGCGGTGTTTGGCATCAAAAGGGATGGCATCGGTGCGCGACCAGATGGCTTGTTCCTTATGGATTTCAATGCCGATTTTACAGGCGAAAGCTAGCAGCGCGCCTTCCATGGGATCGCCAGCTACTGCCCATATACCGGTATGATCATGCAAAGATGCGTCGTTGCATATGGCGGCAGCGCGGGCCAGTTCTTCCAGCACGGCATATTCGGTCGGAGAGATTTCGGTATTTTCCAGCAATATGGAACCTTGCGGCTCATAACCGGTGCCTTGCAGCGTAAACAGATGCTGATGCGTCAGCACCGAGGAAACCATCATTTCGTTGCGGGTCAGCGTGCCGGTTTTGTCGGTGCAGATCACTGATACCGAGCCGATGGTTTCAATCGCAGGCAGGCGCCGCACAATGGCATTACGCCGTGCCATCGTTTGCACGCCAACTGCCAGCGTGATGGTCAGTACTGCGGGCAGGCCCTCGGGGATCGCCGCGACCGAGAATCCCACCACGGCCATGAACATCTCGGTGAATTCGTAATGGTCCACAAAATAACCATACACCAGCAAAAGTGCCGCAACCAGCAAAATGAAGATAGTCAGCCATTGGGCGAATATGCCCATCTGCCTGACAAGCGGCGTGGTCAATGTTTCCACTGCGGATAACAACCCGCTGATGCGGCCGATTTCGGTGGAAGCGCTTGTGGCTGTTATCACGCCTTTGCCTTGACCAGCGGTGATCAGCGTGCCGGAAAATGCCATGCAGGAACGGTCACCCAAAGGCGCGCTGGCCGGTACTGCTTCGGTTTGTTTTTGTACCGGTACTGATTCGCCGGTAAGAATTGCTTCCTGCATCTGTAAGCCGTGCGCTTTCAGCAATCGTATATCGGCTGGAACTTTGTCGCCCGCTTCGAGCAGCACAATATCCCCCGGCACGAGCTTTTCGCCCGCGATACTGCAACGCTTGCCATCGCGCAGTACGGAAGCCTGGGGCGCGAGCATCTGGCGGATCGCATCCATCGCTTTTTCTGCCTTGCCTTCCTGAATGAAGCCGATGATGGCGTTGGCCAGCACCACCGCCAGGATGACAGCAGTGTCTATCCAGTGCGCCAGCATTGCCGTGATGGCTGCGGAGCCGAGCAGCACATAAATCAGAATATGATGAAATTGCAGCAGAAAACGCATGGCCGCGCTTCGTTTCGGCGGCTCGGGCAGCCGGTTGGGGCCATGGCTTTTCAATCGGGCTTCGGCTTCGGCATCGCTTAACCCCGCAGATGTTGTCTTTAGTTCTTCCAGTACTTGATTAGCTTGGATGTTATGCCATGACGATGGTGCTTTTTTTGATTCTCCATGTTGCATGTGACTCTCCATACAAATATCGCTGAGCCGTGCAGATTGCTGCTCAGCTTATGCATAAAACCGGCAAGAAATATTCGGGCTAATTCTTTCCTTATAAGTTAGCCGTCACACAGGAAAGTTCCAAAGTAAACCTACCGTGTTATCAATAATGCGCTGGGGTGTTGTACCAGTATCGTGTAATGATCTTTATTGCGCGCTACCCAGCCGCGGATTTCGAGTTGTTTGTTCACGTAAGTAGTAAGTTCGGGAAACAGATTCAGATTGGTATTGGCGATGCGGATGTCAACTTTGTCGTTAAAGATCAGGCGGGTATATTTGCGGCTTTTTTTTATTGCGGCCGGCGTGCCGGTAAACCGTTGCCAGCCCTTGGTGTGATTGGCAATCCGGGAAATCGGCCGGGGCTGGTATTCCGGCATCGACCAGATACCCAATTTTAGTTTTTCGGCATGTTGCTGCGCCTGCATCAATTTGTCGCTGTAACGGATATTCGGCGGGATGATGCTGATCGTCGCCAAGCCGTTTTCCAATAAAGCAAAGTTGATATGCCGGCCATCCGGCAAAAATACATGCGCCAATGAGCGTTTATATTTATCCTGCTTGACTTGATCATATTCCAGATAAACCTGGTTTTCTTGTAATTGTTCCTGCAGCCATTTTTTTGCGGCGCTGCCGCCAGGTTCTTCCGCGCGTAGGCGGCTTTCGATTTCGGGCGTATTGACTCCGAGTAAGCGGATATGTTGCTTGTTTTCCAGGATGATCGTATCACCGTCGTATACCTTGACGACTTGATGCAAATGACGGCTGGGCCGGCTGATGATCTTGACGGGCTGAGCCTGGGCTGAGGGTATGTCTGAATAAGTCACGCGGCCTTGCTCATCGACACTCCGGTAGATCCCGCTGGCTGGCAATACCGGAGCGGCGGAAGCGAGTATCAGAAAACAGATCAGATAAAACGGCTTGCTGGAGGACATGGCATTATCAAAGTTGAAACATCATGAATAACGCCATGATATGCGAGTCCAGGGAAAATGTGGCAGAATTAGCCATTCAGCATTTGCGGGATTGGTATTCGTTGGGAGTCTGCCGGACTTAAGCAATCGTAGCGAGCCAAGCGGGAGAGCGGGAGCGGATTTTCTCAATTTTGAGGCGCATAGCGAGACTATGCAACGAGAAATTGAGAAAATATGAACCGCTATCCCATTGGCGCAGTAGATTAGCCTTAATTCCGGTAGACTCCTAGTGTATTCATACAGAAAAATTAAATACTATCAATTCAATGGAAACCGGGATTGATTGGATAAAACCGCTTTCTGCTTTCTTTTTCCAGCATTGAAAAATTTTGCAATCAATCCGGTTAAGTACGGATGGCATGAGCCGTGCCGGATAATCCCGGCATGTCTGGTACAACGGGAGTGTTTTAACGAATGGAAATCGATAAGTTAATTGATGCTACTTTTGAACCTGTTTCAAATGCCGTGGCATCAATTATTTTTTACAGCATCCAGTTGCTGGATCTCGAGATCAAACTGATATTGGTGTGGCTGGTTGTCGCGGCTCTTTTTTTTACGGTTTATCTTGGTTTTATCAATATCCGCTGTTTCCGGCATGCGATTGATGTTTTGCGCGGTAAGCATGATAACGGTGAAAATTCAAACGGACATATCAGCCGGTTTCAGGCATTGATGACGTCGTTGTCAGCGACTATCGGGCTGGGCAACATCGCGGGTGTGGCGGTGGCGATTTCGGTTGGCGGGCCGGGCGCTACATTCTGGATGGCGGTCATGGGTATTTTCAGTATGTCGACCAAGTTTGTGGAAGTGACGCTGGGGATTAAATACCGGCAATACAGTTCCAATCTTCGTGCCGATACGATATCGGGCGGCCCCATGTACTACCTGTACAGCGCTTTTGAACGTCTGCAGAAGCCGCGCATGGGCAAATTCATGGCCGGGTTTTTTGCAGTCTGTTGTATTGGCGGCACCATCGGCGCGGGCGGGTTGTTTCAAGCGAATCAGGCGTATCAGCAAGCTTTGGTGGTAACCGGTAATGACGTCAGTTTTCTGGCTGACAGAGGCTGGCTGTTTGGTTTGTTCATGGCCGTTCTGGTTGGACTGGTGATTATCGGCGGTATTCAGTGGATTGCCGCGGTCGCCGGACGTGTGGTTCCAGTGATGGCCATTATTTATATTGTTGCCGGTCTGATCGTTATTGGTATTCACTATGCATCCATCCCTGGCGCGCTCCGGATCATTTTTGAGATGGCGCTCTATCCGCAAGCCGGTATCGGTGCTTTAATGGGCGCCTTGTTGATGGGCGTGCAACGCGCAACTTTCTCCAACGAAGCGGGTTTGGGTTCATCAGCGATCGCGCATTCCGCAGTCAGGACAGATGTGCCCGTCAGCCAGGGTATGGTTGCCATGCTGGGGCCTTTTATTGATACGGTCATCATTTGCATGGTTACCGCACTGGTGATTGTGATTTCCGGCACCTACGTGGAAGGCGGCGGCATCGAAGGCGTGGAACTGACTTCCCGGGCGTTTGCATCCGGTATTTCGTGGTTTCCCTATGTATTATCCTTGACGGTTTTTTTGTTTGCTTATTCGACCATGATTTCCTGGTCCTATTATGGTTTAAAGTGCACGACCTATTTATTTGGCGAACGGACCATAGTGGAATGGATTTATAAGGTTTTATTCTGTTTGTTCATTATCGTTGGCGCATCGGCTCAGTTATCCAATATTATTTTATTCACCGATGCGATGGTCTTTGCCATGGCGGTTCCCAATATCATCGGTTTGTACATGCTGGCGCCGGAAATCAAGAATGATTTGCGGGTTTATTTGCAGAACCTGAACAAAAGCAATTAAAAATTCTCTTGAAAACTAATATAACGCGATATTCTTAAGAAAACTGGATTAAAATTGACGCTATGCAAAAGCGAGCGGAAATTTCACCCATACATGCCGGTATGTTTCAGAGTCCACTTCAGATTCAATCATCTCAATCATAACCGCACCGCAATTACCCTTTTTACCAACCTGACTGTGTAGCATGGCATCCGAAAATTTAATTGAGATTAAAGACCTGAATTTCTCCTACGGTACGCGCGCGATTCTGAAAGGCATTCACATGACCATGCCGCGTGGCAAGGTGGTGGCCATTATGGGCGGGAGCGGATCGGGTAAAACCACGGTGCTCAGGCTGATTGGCGGTACCATTCAACCCGCCTCGGGATATGTCAGGTTTGCCGGACAGGTGGTGCATGAGCTCGATCGCGATGCGTTATTTAAATTGCGGCGCAAGATGGGTATGCTGTTTCAGTTTGGCGCGTTGTTTACCGATTTGTCGGTGTTTGACAATGTTGCATTTCAGATGCGCGAGCATACCAATCTGCCGGAATCAATGATCCGGGATCTGGTTTTGATGAAACTGCACGCGGTGGGTTTGCGCGGGGCGCACCATTTAATGCCAAATGAATTGTCCGGCGGCATGGCGCGGCGCGTCGCCCTGGCGCGTTCCATCGCGCTGGATCCAATGCTGACTATGTATGATGAACCATTCACCGGACTGGATCCGATTTCATTGAGCGTGATTGGAAACCTGATTCGCCGCCTGACCGATGCATTGGGCATGACCTCGATCGTGGTTACGCATGATGTGCAGGAATCGCTGAAGATTGTTGATTATGTTTACTTTATTGCCGATGGTGTGATAGCCGCTGAAGGTACGCCAAAAGAAGTGAGGGAATCGGTCGCGCCTTTCGTACATCAGTTTGTGCACGGCGAAGAGGACGGGCCGGTGCCGTTTCATTATCCATCCCGGACATACAGAAAGGATTTGAATCTGGAGAATACCCTTGCCTAGACGAATCGTATCCAGCATTCAGAATATCGGCCACCGGGTGATTGAAAGCATCTGGCGGCTGGGTGTTGCCAGCCGTTTTTTTATTCTGGTGCTGTTGAAATCCGGCACCAGTTTACGCCGGTTTGGCCTTGTCATGCGGGAACTGTATTACACCGGTGTCTTGTCGCTGATCATTATCGTGGTGTCAGGACTATTTGTCGGCATGGTGCTGGGCTTACAGGGTTACGAAACGTTACAGAAATACGGTTCGGAATCAGCGGTCGGAACACTGGTTGCCTTGTCCCTGGTACGCGAACTGGGACCGGTGGTGGCTGCACTGCTCTTTGCCAGCCGCGCCGGCTCGGCAATCACCGCTGAAATCGGCTTGATGAAAGCGACGGAACAATTGGCCGCAATGGGCATGATGGCGGTTGATCCGATTGCGCGCGTGGTCGCGCCGCGTTTCTGGGCCGGTGTCATTTCGATGCCGCTGCTCGCGGCCATATTTTCCGTGATGGGCGTTTTTGGCGGCTATCTGGTGACTGTGGTATTCATCGGCGTGGATGAAGGATCTTACTGGTCGCAAATGCAAAGCGCGGTGGATTTCAGATTTGATATCCTGAACGGTTTTATTAAAAGTTGTTTTTTTGGAGTGGCGGTAACCGCTATTGCCGTTTTTGAGGGCTATGATGCGCCGCCGACGGCGGAAGGCGTGTCCGGAGCCACAACGCGTACTGTAGTTACTTCGTCATTGGTGATTTTGGGACTTGATTTTATTTTGACCGCTTTCATGTTTAGAGGAGTGAGTTGATGCAGCGGACAACAATGGATTTATGGGTGGGGTTGTTTGTGATCACGGGTATTATTGCACTCATGATCCTGAGTCTTAAAGTCGGTAATCTGAACGTTTATAACCCTTCGCAAAGTTATGTCATTAGAGGGAATTTTGAAAATATCGGCGGCCTGAAAGTCCGTGCGCCGGTCAAAAGCGCGGGTGTCGTGGTCGGGCGGGTAACGGATATCCAGTTTAGCACGCAAACGTACGATGCCGTCGTGACGATGAGCATGGACAGCCGCTTTCAATTTCCTAAAGACACGTTTGCCAGTATCTTGACCTCGGGTTTGCTGGGTGAGCAGTATATCGGACTGGCTGCGGGCGGGGACGAAGCGATGCTGAAGGAAGGTGATAAAATCATGAAAACCAACTCGGCCATGGTGCTTGAGGAATTGATCGGCCGTTTTTTATTCAATAAGGCGGCGGAAGATGATTCTTTCTGATTGAGCGGATATTTGGGCGTCTCTAAAAATTCAAAGTTTTAAACAAAACGAGGCGCGAGCAAAAAATG
>CAZDYN010000132.1:0-6550 GCA_964509635.1 uncultured Nitrosomonas sp.
TTCGAACCCACGACCCCTTGGTTCGTAGCCAAGTACTCTATCCAACTGAGCTACGGGCGCTAAATGCAATCCAATTACTTCCAGCTTGTTTAAGCAACCGGGAGATTATATCAGATTGAAGCGACTGCGGGATTCGAACTTACACTTTTGTTACGGTATTCGATGCCTTCAAACTGTAATCGACTAAGCCGATTGTTCCTCTACAAATAATTACAATTTCTTTTTTTGCGGGGCGATGATCGTGTATTTGGCGGATCTTGTCAAGATTAAACTGCAATCGCGCTTAGTCCTGACACTTCTACATATCTTCTTCAGGCTCAGGGTCTTCTTTTGACGGAGGGGGTGGCGTATCCGTAATGGCACCGCCTTTGTGACAGTTGACGGCACCGGGTATTCTCGGTGTTTTGCAATGCACATCGGCATTTTGCGCGCGATGCCGCAAGGCATGATCCATCAATACCAACGCCAGCATGGCTTCGACAATCGGTGTGGCGCGGATGCCGACACAGGGATCATGCCGTCCATGCGTTTCGACGATTACCGGGGAGCCATTTTTATCAATTGAATGACGGCCAAGGCGGATGCTGGATGTCGGTTTGATAGCGACACTGACGGTTATATCTTGCCCGGTAGAGATGCCGCCTAGGATACCGCCTGCGTTGTTGCTTAAGAAGCCATCCGGTGTCATTTCGTCTGAATGTTCCGTACCCCTTTGTGTGATGCTGGCAAAACCGGCGCCGATTTCCACGCCTTTTACCGCGTTGATGTTCATCATGGCGTAAGCAATTTCGGCATCCAGCCGGTCATAGACCGGTTCGCCCCAGCCGACCGGTACGCCTTGTGCCACCGCGCTGATCCTGGCCCCTACGGAGTTTCCGGATTTGCGCAACTGGTCCATGAATTCTTCCAGTTGGCCGGTATAGCTGCTGTCCGCGGCAAAGAAAGGATTGCAATGGATGTCATCCCATTGCTTGAAAGGGATTTGAATGGGACCAAGCTGGGCCATATAGCCACGGATGATGATGCCAAATCGTTCGTGCAGCCATTTCTTCGCGATGGCGCCGGCGGCAACACGGACTGCCGTTTCACGCGCCGATGCGCGACCGCCGCCACGGT
Source organism: uncultured Nitrosomonas sp. (assembly GCA_964509635.1). GTDB lineage: Bacteria > Pseudomonadota > Gammaproteobacteria > Burkholderiales > Nitrosomonadaceae > Nitrosomonas. The sequence continues at coordinate 1,117 of CAZDYN010000132.1, forward strand.
AATCGCGGATGCCGTATTTTTGCCAATACGTGTAATCGGCGTGACCAGGACGGAATACATCCATGATTTTGCTGTAATCCTTGCTGCGCTGGTCTTCATTGCGGATTAACAATGCAATCGGCGTGCCGGTTGTTTTTCCTTCAAATATGCCCGACAGGATTTCCACCGTGTCGGATTCGCGCCGTTGCGTTACATGACGCGAAGTTCCAGGTTTGCGCCGATCCAGTTCTTGCTGGATATCTTCTGCGGTTATTTCCAATCCGGGTGGACAGCCGTCCACAATGCAGCCGATCGCGGGACCATGGGATTCACCAAAAGAGGTGACACTGAAAAGCTTGCCAAATGTATTACCAGACATTCTATTGTTCTCTTAAAACACTTAAAACGGATTGCGTGAGTCTATCATACGTATCCGCGGTTTTTGGATTCGCGTTAAGGAAATGGGTGTTCGCCTGGCGCAATCCGCCGCGATGCAACCCCGGAGCAGATTGAGGAATATCAATAATGAAACTCCTTCCTCATGCTATACCTGCGGTAAAATGCAGCGCGATGGCTAGGGATTTTCATTGTAAGAGTATATTGGTCTGCCGGATGACGAGGATAAGCGGAAATGCATGAATTTTTGAAATATCCGGATACGCATGCCTGCATTGAATAAGATTAAATTAAAACCGGGAGTTTGCATGAATACACCACAAGTAAAGGAATTTCTGATCAACCTGCAGGATAGTATCGTCAAAGGACTGGAACAGGTGGATGGGAAAAAATTCAAATGTGATCAATGGGAGCGTCCGGAAGGCGGCGGCGGCATGAGCAGCGTCATCGAGGAAGGTAATGTGCTGGAACGCGGGGGTGTTAATTTCTCCCATGTATACGGCGCAGGATTGCCTGCATCGGCCACGGCGGCACGTCCTGAGCTGGCCGGACGTTCGTTTGAAGCGATGGGGGTATCGCTGGTGCTGCATCCGCGCAATCCTTATGCACCCACAGTGCATATGAATGTACGTTACTTCGAGGCCCGCAAAGAGGGTGCCGAACCGGTCTGGTGGTTTGGCGGCGGCATGGATTTAACGCCTTATTATGGTTTTGCGGAAGATGCCATTCATTTTCATCAAACCTGTAAAACTGCATTGCAACCGTTCGGCGATGATTGCTATCCGCGCCTGAAAAAATGGTGCGATGAATATTTCTACCTGAAGCATCGTAAAGAGCCTCGCGGTATCGGCGGTGTTTTCTTCGATGATCTGAATCAGCCCGGTTTTGATACCTGTTTTAATCTTACCAAGAGTGTGGGCGGGTATTTCCTGACGGCTTACCGGCCTATTCTGGAAAGACGGAAAGACATGCCGTATGAGGAACGCGAACGTGATTTTCAGGCCTACCGGCGCGGGCGCTATGTGGAATTCAATCTGGTATGGGATCGTGGCACCTTATTCGGTTTGCAAACAGGCGGGCGTACCGAATCGATCCTGATGTCATTGCCGCCCATTGTGAAATGGCGCTATGACTGGAAGCCGGAGGCTGGCACGCCTGAAGATAAACTGTATACGGATTTCCTGATTGGCAAGGATTGGGTGTAAGCGGCTTGATTCATAGGATCGTGCCGGATAGCAAAATGGAATATGTCAATGAATAAGCTATCACTCAACAATCAGATTCTGCTGGGTGCCGTATCGGGTGCTCTGTTGGGTTTCTGGTTTACGATGCTGGAGCAGGAATCAGGGATTGTGCAAAGCGGATTGTATGTTGCCAAGCTGGCCGGTTCATTATTTACTGATTTGCTGCGAATGGTGCTGATACCGCTGGTTTTTACATCGATTGTCGTCGGTGTGGCCAATTTGCGTTCACATCAGCAAATGAATCGCGTCTGGCAAGCCACGCTGGTTTTTTTTCTATCGACCATGGCGCTTGCTGTCGTGCTGGGGCTCACGGCGGCCAATTTGCTGCAACCCGGCGGCGGATTGCAGATAGCGATGTTTCAGGATGCCATGCAGGGGTTTCAGGCGGCGCAAATGTCGTTACCCGATTTCTTCGCGCATTTCCTGCGTTCACTGTTTCAAAATCCGATCGCGGCTCTGGCGCAAGGCAATGTGCTCGCGGTGGTGATTTTTGCTTTGCTGCTGGGGATCGCGCTGGTGGTTGGCGGCGAACGCTATCGTAATATCCTGACCTTGATGCAGGAATTCCTGGAATTGATACTGATGCTGGTTGGCTGGATCATGCGTCTGGCGCCGCTTGGTATCATGGCGTTGGTGTTGCAGCTGGTGGCTACGCAAGATACCGGTTTGCTGGGAACTCTGGCCAAGTTTGTCATGATTGTACTGGGTACGACTTTGCTGCACGGCTTGGTGGTATTGCCATTCATTCTCTATCTGACAACCGGTGTGACGCCCGTTAAATTCTGGCTGGGTGCGCGTGAAGCGTTGATTACCGCGTTTGCCACCAGCTCAAGCGCAGCGACGTTACCCGTTACGCTACGCTGCGCCGAACAGCATTTGCATGTCAAGCGTGATGTCGCGGGTTTTGTCATTCCGCTGGGCGCTACCATGAATATGGATGGCACGGCGCTCTATGAAGCGGTTGCCGCTTTGTTCATAGCCAATCTGGTGGGTGTTGAACTCAGTCTGATGCAACAGATGATTGTATTCCTGACCGCCATGCTGGCGGCGATGGGCGCGCCGGGTATTCCCAGCGCCGGGATGGTAACGATGGCTGTGGTATTGCAATCGGTCGGATTGCCGGTCGAAGCGATCGCTATTTTGTTACCCGTTGACCGGATACTGGATTCTGTCCGCACCATGGTGAATGTGGAAGGCGACCTGATGGGAAGTCTGGTGGTGCAGCATTGGATCAGGCGCGACAGATAATATTTTCTACATCAGGTCGTTATCAAGGAAGCGCTGTTGTATCTCCAGCACCTTGTCGGCATTATTAATCAATGCCTCGACACAATCGCGATCCAGCTTGGAATTGGACATTTGCTGCAACATGACGTAGGCATCCTCATTGCTCCACGGTGCTTTGTACGAACGGCGTGATGTCAGCGCGTCAAATACATCGGCCACGGCGCTGATACGTGCCTCTATCGGAATTTCATCACCCTTCAGACCGTTCGGATAGCCGCTGCCATCAACCGCTTCATGGTGATATTCGGCGATATTGCGCAATATATTGGTATGGCCAAAAGCGCCCAAACCAAAATTTTCCAGCACGGAATCAATAATTTCACGGCCTTTCGCCGGATGTGTTTTCATGATGTCAAACTCTGCCGCGTTGAGCTTGCTGGGTTTGCGCAGAATATTATCCGGAATCCCGATCTTGCCGACATCATGCATGGGCGAAAATAGAAAAATATGCTCAATCTGTTCATCCGTAATGCCATAACTGGGTGCAAGCTGACGTGCGATAAGGCGAGCGTAGTGAGCGGTGCGGTCGATATGCGAGCCGGTTTCAAGATCACGGTAATGCGTCATATTGCGCGCCGCGCGAACGGCCGCAAGCAAAGTGCGTATCGCAGCCAGTTCATTGATCACCATCAGCGCGATCAAGTGGCCGTAGATATCAATCTGACGCAGTATCTTCGGTTCAAATGGGTGTTCCTGCAAAGAGTTGAAGAACAGAAAGCCGATGAAGGCGCCGCTTTGATACAGCGGCATGGTATAGCTGGATTTATAGCCTTTGGCAGCGACGCGTTTGGTGTGTTCATGCGTGCCTTGGGAGAAGATATTCAGATCCTGCACCAAACGCGGGCGGCGCTGCTCGATGATGGCGTGTAGGGACGGTGCGGCACTGAGCGGCGCTTCATATGTGGTTACCGGACTGTCATTGCCTTCCGTGCTGTGAGTATATGTTTTGAGCATCTCGGTTTTTTCATCATACAAAGCAATCGCCAGGCGATCAATAAACGGAAAATCCTGGCGAATGACTTGATGCAGAAAACGCAGTTTTTCTGTCAGCGGTAAATTTTCATGCAGATTAGCCAGCGTATCCTGGTGTGTAAAAAGATCTTCTTCCGGTTGCATAAAATTCCTTTCAGCGAATAGTTGGGGTGACGGTAATCAGGATGATTCTTCTGTTTGCATTGATCGCAGCGCTACTTCGCCATAGCCATCGCGTCATGGTTACCAGCAATAAATTCTTGTTACATTTTAAACGATTTACCTTGCATCCGTAGTGTGCTGGCTGGATGACCGGGTAGGTAACAGAGGCAGGAAATTTTGCCTGCTCCGATTGCAGGTTAGCTGCGCGGCAAATTGCCGCGCGACAATTTGTCACATTCCAAAACGGAATTATTCTTTTTACAATTTGCTCAACGTGGTTGTTTCGCATCGAACTGATGATCGACTGTCACGGCAAGGACAGCAATTTATTTCATTACCCTACAGGAGGATGAGAAGCGTATCAAAACAGAATACGCTGCCATAAACCCTATGAGAACACCCAAACGACTTGAGCCATTGATTGAAGAAGGTTTGATTGATAGTGTAATGTGCCAGCTCATGAGCGGCAAGGAAGCCATGATCTACATGGTGCGTTGCGGAGAACAGATGCGCTGCGCAAAAGTATACAAGGATAGCAACAAGCGTAATTTCCAGCAGCGTTCCTGCTACACGGAAGGGCGCAAGGTCAAAAACAGCCGACGCGCAAGGGCGATGGAAAAGGGCAGTCATTTTGGCCGCGGCGCACGTGAGGAAGCGTGGCAAAGCACGGAAGTTGAAATGTTATGCCAGCTGGGAATGACTGGTATCCGCGTGCCGAAATTCTATAATTTCTTTGCCGGCGTTCTATTAATGGAACTGATTACGGATTCAAAGGGAAATGTCGCGCCGCGGCTGAATGACATCATACTGACGCCCAAACAGGCTCGCAGCTATCATAAAATTCTGATCGAGCAGATTGTGAAAATGCTTTGCGCCGGAATTGTTCATGGTGATTTGTCACCATACAATGTACTGGTGGATAGTCAGGGCCCGGTAATAATTGACCTGCCGCAGGCGGTTAATGCGGCAGGTAATCACCAGGCCCGGCAAATGATCAAGCGTGATATCGATAATCTGACGGCGTATTTCAGCCGGTTCGCTCCGGAACTGGCGCAATCGGATTATGCAACCGAGATATGGTCTTATTATCAGCGCGGAAAACTGCCGCAGGCGCACCTAACCGGAAATATCAAACCGCAGAACAAGCCGGTTAATGTTGGTAATGTCCTGCAGCTCATTGATTCGGCAATTAAAAAGGAGATTGCCCGGCAGCGGCGTAAACAAGCCCGCTGGAACAGCGATCTGTCGCCGTGTTAAACGGTTAGTAACCGATATGAAGCTGCGGCGGAAATACTTGAAGTACATTGACCCAAATGCGCTGCCTTGTGCTATAATTCCGCTTCTGACGCGGGGTGGAGCAGTCTGGCAGCTCGTCGGGCTCATAACCCGAAGGT
>CAZDYN010000133.1:0-6529 GCA_964509635.1 uncultured Nitrosomonas sp.
TGGAAAAAATGACCTGGGCGATCCGATGGGGCGGCGATACGGTGATGGATCTTTCTACCGGCAAGAATATTCACGAAACGCGCGAATGGATCATACGCAACAGCCCGGTGCCGATCGGCACGGTGCCGATTTATCAGGCACTGGAAAAAGTTGACGGTAAATCGGAAGAATTAACCTGGGAAATTTTCCGTGACACGCTCATCGAACAGGCCGAGCAGGGTGTCGATTACTTTACCATCCATGCCGGCGTGCGCCTGGCGTATGTGCCGATGACCGCAAAGCGCATGACCGGTATCGTGTCGCGCGGCGGTTCGATCATGGCGAAATGGTGTCTGGCGCATCATCAGGAAAGTTTCCTGTACACGCATTTTGAAGACATCTGCGAGATCATGAAGGCCTATGACGTCAGCTTCTCGCTTGGTGATGGCTTGCGCCCCGGCTCGATCTATGACGCCAACGATGAAGCGCAATTTGCCGAACTGAAAACACTGGGTGAATTGACGCAGATAGCCTGGAAGCACGATGTGCAAACCATGATCGAAGGTCCCGGCCATGTGCCGATGCATCTGATCAAGGAAAATATGGAATTGCAGTTGAAGTATTGCGATGAAGCGCCTTTTTATACGCTCGGCCCTCTGACGACCGACATCGCGCCCGGCTATGACCACATCACCTCCGCCATCGGCGCGGCGATGATCGGCTGGTATGGCACGGCCATGCTGTGTTATGTGACACCGAAGGAACATCTCGGTCTGCCGGATAAGGACGATGTCAAGGACGGCATCATCACCTATAAGATCGCCGCGCATGCCGCCGATCTGGCGAAAGGCCATCCCGGCGCGCAAATCCGCGATAACGCGCTGTCCAAGGCGCGCTTTGAATTCCGCTGGGAGGATCAGTTCAATTTGAGTCTCGATCCCGACAAGGCGCAGCAATTTCACGATGAAACCCTGCCGCAGGATGGCGCCAAAGTGGCGCATTTCTGCGGCAGGGTTTCATCGTGAAATTGCTGCGCCTTGTCTTCTGCTCCATGTGCGGTCCGCATTTCTGTTCGATGAAAATCACCCAGGATGTGCGGGAATACGCGGCCAATCAAGGCGTTGCAGAAGATGAAGCATTGAAACTGGGATTGGCGCAGAAGTCGGCGGAATTCAAGGAAAAGGGCGCTGAAATTTACAGCAAACTGTAATTGATCGATTTTATAAAAATATAAAGGCACCCTCAAAGCAGCGCGATGGATATTATTTTATTGTTGAAAGCGTTGATCCTGGGCGTTGTTGAGGGATTGACCGAATTTCTGCCGGTTTCATCCACCGGCCATCTGATTCTGGCCGGTGATTTGCTCGATTTTAATGATGATAAGGGCAAGGTTTTTACCATTGTGATCCAATTGGGAGCAATACTGGCGGTTTGCTGGGAATATCGCGCCAAGATCGCCGAAGTAATGACCGGCATCGGTTCGGACAAAACAGCAAACCGCTTTGTCCTGAATCTGCTGATTGCTTTCATGCCGGCTGCCATTATGGGTTTGCTGTTTATCGATATCATCAAGCAATATCTGTTTAACCCATTATCCGTGGCAATGGCGCTGATTATCGGCGGGGTGCTGATTTTATGGGCGGAGCGCAGGGAGCATGTGATTGAAGTCGAACAAGTCGATGACATGGACTGGAAGCACGCATTAAAGGTTGGCCTGGCGCAATGCCTGGCGCTGATTCCGGGCACGTCGCGCTCGGGCGCCACGATTATCGGCGGCCTGTTTTTCGGCTTGTCACGCAAGGCCGCCACCGAGTTTTCCTTTTTCCTGGCGATCCCCATCATGTTTGCCGCCACCTTCTATGATGTCTACAAACACCGCGAGTTTCTGCAATGGAACGATCTGGGTATGTTCGCAGTGGGCTTTGCCGCCGCCTGTCTCAGCGCGCTGCTGGCGGTTCGCGGTGTGCTGCGTTTTATCAGCCAGCATGATTTGACGGTAGTCGCCTGGTACCGCATCGTATTCGGCCTCATTATTCTGGCGACGGCGTATACGGGGGTTATTGCCTGGTCTGAAGCATGAGCGATGTTATTGAAATGAAGTAGGCTTGAGAATAATAAGGCCAACTTACTGGACGGAAAATCGACATATAAGCGTTGAATTTTTTAGTGCTAATGACTTAATAGACTGTTTATTAAAATTTTCCTGATCAGCGCCAGTTTTGAGCCGTGTCAATTTGTTATAAAAAAATTTCACTGCATGCTTTCAACAATTCATTTCAAGTCGAAATTATTGTGTTTCAGGCTAAGCGCATCATTGTGCTTTTCGAATATTGGTGCGGCGGTTTTCATAAGTGTATTACTTTAAAACTATATCGCATTTCATCTTGTGCAGATTAGATAAGACTTACGGTTGACGCCCCATACATCTTTCTGTACAGTCATTTTGAAGTAACAAGCCTTTTCTTTCTCTGCTCACAATTTAAGCAAAATGATTCATAATGTTACCGGTGATATTCTTCTTTCCAAAGCACACGCCATTGCGCATGGCGTTGCATCCAATGATCCTTTTTCCACGGGTCTGGCTTTAAGTTTAAGAGAACAGTGGCCGGCCATGTATAAGGATTTTCGGCATTTCTGCCAAACCACGCACCCCAAAGCAGGAAGTGCTTGGGTGTGGGGTGGCGCGGAAGGGGCACGCATCATTAATCTGTTTACGCAGGATGCTGCGCCTGACCATGCTTCCAAGCCAGGGAAAGCGGCTGTCGTGCATGTGAATCACGCCTTGCGCGAGTTGCGCCGGTTGATGGATTTAGAAAAATTTCACAGCCTTGCGTTGCCCCGTCTGGCTACCGGGGTTGGTGGATTAGATTGGGATGAAGTCAATCCATTGATTACTAAGCACCTGAGCGATTTGCAGGTCCCGGTTTACGTCTACGTCACCTTCCACAAAGGCGTCGCTGCCAGCGAGCCTGCATGATGGATTCGAGCGATTGCGATGGGTCAGGAAATCAACCAGACGCAATTCAGTGATCAAATTTTCAAGGAATATCGGCGTCGCTTATTTCAGGAAATCGAGCTATTAGAAGCGCAGCTCGCACAAGGCCTTTTTTCCGGTATTGGTGAAATCGGAGGCTATGAGCTCGAATCCTGGCTCGTGGATCACAATTATTTTCCATCGCCGGTTAATCAAAGCTTCCTAACCCGTCTTAATAATCCACTTGTTGTGCATGAGCTTTCCCGCTTTAATGTTGAACTCAATGGCGCACCCGTGCCGCTGAAAGAAAATGCCTTGTCCGCCATGGCGTTTGAATTAAACCAGAATTGGCAGCAGTGCCAGGAGGTTGCACACGGAATGGACAGTGTATTGATGATGATTGGCATCTTGCCGACTGTGCGGCAAACCGATTTGTGTCTGGCAAATATGTCCGAGCTCAAACGTTACCGCGCGTTGAACGAACAGGTGTTTAAACGGCGCTGCGGGCGCCCATTGCATATCTGCATCGATGGGCGCGAACACTTGGATATCGCTCATCCGGATGTGATGCTGGAAGCAGCCGCCACGTCGTTCCAGGTGCACTTGCAAAGCGCACAGCGCGACGCGGTTCGTTATTTCAATGCATCGATTATCACGGCTGGGCCACTGGTTGCAGCGGCAGGTAATTCGCCCTTGTTATTTGATACCGATTTATGGGATGAGACGCGCATTCCGCTATTTGAACAGTCGGTTGAGATAGGTGACGAACTTGACCAAGAAAATCGCCGTGTCAGCTTTGGTTGCGGTTATGCGCGTGATTCCCTGTTTGAATGTTTTGCGGAAAATCTTGCTCATCATGATGTACTGCTACCCATTCTGATGGACAGTCCACCGCAGCAGTTTGCGCACCTCAGACTACATAATGGCACCATCTGGCGCTGGGTTCGACCGCTGATCGGCTTTGATCCGGATGGTACGCCGCATTTGCGCATCGAGCAGCGCGTCCTGCCAGCCGGTCCTACGATTGCCGATATGATGGCCAATGCCGCCTTGTTTTTCGGCTTAGCCCGTTTTCTCGCCGATATGCACGAGGCGCCCGAATCTACGTTCGGTTTTAATATAGCTCGCGATAATTTTTATAACGCTGCGCGTGATGGGCTTCGATCTCAGCTTATTTGGCTGGACGGCAGCACAACCGAGGCAAAAACTTTACTGTTAGAGGAAATTCTGCCGATGGCGCGTCAGGGTTTGAAATCCTTTGAAATTGATAGCAATGAAATCGATCAAAATCTTGATATTTTGCAATCCAGAATTAAAAGCGGCCAAACCGGTGCGGCATGGCAACGGTCTTACCGCGAGAAATATCATTCGGACGGCCTGCATCTTGTCGCCGCCTATCTGGAGCGGCAACGAAGCGGTGCACCGGTGCATGAATGGGCGTTGTAAGCATGTTGACGGAATTACATTACTTACCGGAAAGATTGCTGCAGGTTGAAGCCCGTGAGTTACATGCGGTGTTGCCCGGCCCTACCTTGATTCACCTTCCCGGCAGGCGCGAAGCACCGCTGTTTGTGTCGATTCTGCTACATGGCAATGAAGATACCGGCTTGAAAGCCATGCAGGTGGTGTTGAAAAAATATCAAAACCAGCAATTACCGCGTGCCCTTTCATTGTATGTTGGCAACGTTTCCGCCGCACGTGCAGGTGTGCGCCGTCTGGAAGATCAACTCGACTACAATCGTGTTTGGTCGCTTGATACCGGTTCAATCGTTGCCGAAGAGCATCGCATGATGCAGCAGGTGATCAGCATCATGGCGCAGCGCGGCGTGTTTGCCAGCATCGATATTCATAACAATACCGGCTTGAATCCGCATTACGCCTGTGTTAATCGCCTGGAGGATACTTTTTTGCATCTGGCTACGATGTTTTCGCGCATCGTGGTGTATTTTACCCATCCCCACGGTGTTCAATCGGAAGCCTTTGCCCAGCTTTGTCCGGCAGTCACGCTGGAGTGTGGCAAACCCGGCGGAATTGGTGGGGTTGAACATGCTGCTTGTTTTGTTGAAGGTGCGCTGCATTTATCCGCTTTTCCAGCACATCCTGTGGCCAGCCAAGATCTGGAATTGTTTCAATCGGTCGCTGTCGCTACTGTGCCGGAATCAGTTAGTCTGAGCGTCGGCGATCCGTCAACGGATATATGTTTGATCGAAAACATCGATTATTACAATTTCCGCTTGCTGGATCCTGGCACACGCCTGGCAGTGGTTGCGCCTGGTTGTACCAATCCTTTGCAAGTGCGCAATGGCTTGGGTTGTGACATGAGCGACCATTATTTCGAAAACCGCGATGGTAACTTGCTGACCAAACAACGGGTAATGCCAGCGATGCTGACACGCGATACCCGCATCATTCGACAGGATTGTTTGTGCTATCTGATGGAACGCCTGGATAGAAAACCCTGATGGTTGATAGTTTTCCAGGTCGCTTGATGAACGCGCTGAGCAGGCCCTCCTGCTCCAGGGAAGCGCTGGTTAATTCATCAAACAAGCAAAGTGCAAGGTGGATGGAACGCAGGAAACTAGACATATCAAAAAGATAGGCGAGTTTTCGGGTGCCGGCCGACAAGTAGTTTGCGCAGGTAATAAATCAGCCTTCCCTAGCTTTGCACCCATGGTAATCCCGCAGCTTTCCACCCGGAGAATTTTCCGCGCTGGCCGCTCTCGTCCCGATCACCCTCAAAGCCTTCGAGGATGTTGTAACAATCGGCAAAATCGGCCTGGCTGGCCATCGCTGCGGCCTGATCCGAGCGCGCGCCGCTGCGGCAGATGAACAGTACCGGTAATGATTTATCCACTTGGCCGGCCAGTTGATCGAGAAAACCGAGGTTGGGGTGCATGCCGGGATACGAGCGCAATTCAATTTCCGCCGCGCCGGGAATGCGTCCGACCCAATCCAGTTCCGCGCGGGAGCGCACATCCACCAGTTGCGCGTGCGCGGATTCCTGCAAGATGCGATACGCTTCCATCGGCAATAATGCGCCCTTGTACGGCAGGCCCATTGATTTTGCGCGTTGCTGCGCTTTTTCCAGTATCGTTGCAGTTGTTTCCATAAGTGTACCTTTAATCTTCAATTGAGGATTGGTTGTTATTAGGTAAAATCGATTAAATCAATGCATTTTTTAACGATGAGTTTAGCATATCGCATGAATAATGAGTTTTACCGTTATATCATCATCAATCGCATTTTTAGTCATCAGATAGTTTATTGTTTATCCAATCCAGGCTTTGTTTGAATGAACTATTGTCCGGGTGATGATTAACCAGTTCTATTAGCAAATTTCTGGATTGACGGTAATCCATCTTTGCTTGATTCAAGTCTAGGAATTTTTCCTCATGAAACAAACCGAGCCGTAAGTATGAAATGGCTAAACTGTGTTTGAAATTGATATTTTGCGAGAAATCCTGGTGAAGTTCTTTTGCTAGCCGATTAAATTTTTTAAAAAAAGTTAGCCCTAAAGCTAAATTATCTAATGCGATATGAATATTACCGAGATGTTGACATGAAATAGCCACACCA
>CAZDYN010000134.1:0-6521 GCA_964509635.1 uncultured Nitrosomonas sp.
CGGAACAGAACACAAGGTCGTATCCAGCCTCCAGTTCGGTGAGGCATTCATCCGGCTCGCATGATCTGTCGAATCGCTGAAGCACGATGATGGGGATCGCAGGAGGGAACTGGTCTCGACGTCCGGCTTCTTTGGCGAGGATTTCTCGATCCACAAGAATCAGCACCGGGGAGTGCCGCCGGATTTCGCTCAGTGCGGATGTCAGCGTTGATGCCACGCTCAGATTGTAGCCATTCGGCTTCAAGACCTTCTCCAGGTTGTGGGCAGCGGCAAGGTCGGCGGTAACCAACAGGATGGAGTTCGCAGCGCGCGTCATATGTCTAGCCCTCACACATAGATTTCGCATCCTAGTACGCATTTATTGTCGATTGATTGCCCGGACGTTACAGCCGCGTTACTTCTCGCTGCAACCTGTAGTTTCCCCAACTAAAGAGGTCAGGAACCTGACGCTCGGCTGCGGGGTTTGTCGTAAGAGTCTGCTGCATTGTGTTGAAGAATTTACTCTATTTCCCAACAGATCACGGCACAATTTATTCAAGCACCCGCATTATGCAAGATGGCTCCTGCTGCAGACGCGGATACGCGGTCCTGCGGAGGGGTTCATTACTCACCCGTTCAACAACCCGTTTACGAAATCTCTCATCCTCTCGGCCGTCGTGGGCCTCTTGGGACGCGACGGCTCGCTGCTGCGGCGAACCATCAGGGATCATACGAATGGGAGACGAAATCCAGAACAACCTGCCAATAGTTTACACGGATGTTACAAGGTCCTGAATTGGGAGACATGTTTCAGGACGATACTTCGCCGCGCGTTGTCGATGAAATACCGTTTAAACATTCCGTAGGAAGGAGGAAGATGTGAAGCTGGTTCGAACAGGTACAGGGGATCGATGGCAGAGAGGCAATCTCCGCAGCGGAAGTTGTGTGGCGGCGTTGTGTGTGATGACAGTGGTCGGCACGTGGATTCAGGCTTCAGCCCAGGAGCTGCCTGCCGTGGAGACTCAGCGGTCCGGTATGGAAATGAAAATTGCACAGGGAGTCCCTGTTGCGCCTACGGATGCCAATATCAGACCCTCGGCCGGAATGGGGGCAGGGTTGCCATTGCAGAGCACCCCTTTAGAAGATCTCCTCTTAGAGAAAAACCTCATCTCCCGTGACGAATGGCTGCGCACGAAGGCCGAGGAGGAACGGCGAACATTTGAACGATTGACCGAAGGGCAATTTCGCGCCAGCCCCCGATGGTTCGAGCGCATTAACGTCAATGGGTACGCCCAGTTTCGATACTCCACGCGATCTCAGAATAATCTGACCAATCAGCAAGGAGAGAGTTTCTCGAACAATAACAATGGTGATTTCTTCTATCGTCGAATTCGGATGGTCTTTCAAGGTCAGATGTCCGATCGTATCTCGTTCTTCCTTCAGGGTGCCTACGAAGGAAATGGCTTTCAAACTTCCAATGCGGAAATGGTCGATGCCTATGCAGACTATTACATAACCAAGAATAAGGAACATCGGATCCGCGCCGGTTTGCAACGAGTTCCCAACTCATTCGATACTTATCGGTCCAGCAGTCAACGACAAGAATTGGATCGGTCTGAATCCGTTCAGACCGGCTCTCCCGGTGAGCGAGACTTCGGTCTTGCGTACTATTGGAGCCCGAAGATCGCTCAAGAACGGTTCGCAACTATGACCACGTACCACAATGGCCCTGGAGATTACGGGGTCTTCGGCATCATGGTCTACAACGGACAAGGCCGGAACCAAATCGAACGAAACCGGGACAAACATTTTGGCGCCAAACTGTCCTACCCGTTCGAGCTGCCCAACGGACGACTCCTGGAAACCGGTGTCCTGGCCTTCACCGGAATCTACAATGTGCAAAATGTCGGAGCCCCAACCAGTACATCCGGTTCTCGTTGCGCCAAAGTCCTGACACACGGCGGGTGTGAAATCCAGGATCAACGTGTTACCGCGTACATCTTCACCCCTCCACAACCCTGGGGATTCCAGGGGGAATATACGGTCGGTCGAGGACCGGAGCGCAATGCGCAGGGCTTTGTCGCAGAGCAGGAACTCCATGGCGGGTATGCTCAGGTCAACTATACCTGGCGCTACTCAGATGTGGGCCAATTGACGCCGTATGTGCGGTATAGCTATTACCACGGCGGCATGAAGAACTTTCAGGGTGCCGCTGCCGACAACACAATGTGGAACTTTGGACTGGTGTGGGAGCCTGATACGCACCTTCGGTTGGTATCAGAATACTCACTCCACGATCGGTTGGATACGACGGTCCTTGCTTTGAACCGGTCGCAGGACGAGCTGTACGGTCACTGGTTACGCTTCCAAATTCAGTATTTCTTCAACTGAGCTATCGAAGGCCGGTATCGAGCGGACATGCTGCTCGATACCGGCTCCCGTCCAGTGCGCACCCAGCGCCTCCTTTTCCGGAACCTTCCCGTCCCCCAACCTCAGCAGCCGGAGTATCCGCACCTTCCAGACAAGCGTCATTCGTAGGTTTTCCTGGAGAGCTGTCAGGCAAGGTTCTATATGAATTTGAGTGTATCGAGAAAGTGCGTGATTCAGTATGAGAGGGAAGGCCCCACTACGCTCCGTACTTTTCTTCCACATGCATCTCGACAGAACGGGGTAGAAAAGCTGCGACGCGGCGTAGTGTCCTGGACTTTGACCTGCCTGAAGGTCGGATGGGCAATGGAAATGGTCCTGCCTGAAGGGACCGGAAAAGGGCTTGGCTGATGATAACTATCGACGGGACGTCGGCGTGGGCTGGAAGACACTTTCAAGCGTCTGAATGTCCAGGACCACAACTTTTCCGGAGTCGATGTAATCCCATGGTTTGACCGGGTGAGCAACAGCTCTATCCGTGACAAAGGACAGTTTGAACGCACGGGATCGTAATGAAAGAAGCGGGTCGCGGACAGGATCTACCTCATAGGACAACCCCTCTCTCATGGCATCGGAAAACCTCGACCGATGGTTGGCGAGAACAACATACAGGAGTCCGTCTCGAACCAGGGCGCCACCGGAGGTCACGCCAAGTCCAAGACCGGAATCGGAAACCCGACGATAGAACCCGACGAGTTCCGTCGGCGTGGCATTTGCCAAGGCTTGACTGATTCTCGGTGCGAGATCGTCTATCTCTCCGTTCAAAAAAGCGGGTACGGCTTCCTCCTCTCCCGTCAGTAGACTCAGCACGATATCTCCACGCCGTTGTACGCGCAGTCCCGTGAGCACTTGTTTGATAGTCTGAACGGAAAGGGTCGCGGGATGGCTGTTGCCCGACTGGGCATGAACATCATGTTGAACCTGGACGACCGTAGTCGCATCTTTATAGAGAACCCGGGGTGCTGGGCTGGCAGCGCAAGCGGAAACACTCAGGCCAAGTACGAAGACGAAACATCTGAATGCTGGAGGAAATTGGATCATAGTAAAGCCTTTGGAACGGTGATGCTGACGGAGTGGAGGGTCGCGCATTGTCGCGACCCTCCACAATGAAGTGGCTACGTATACCTGAACAACTTGATGAAGGCGAGCGTTATTCAGGAAGGACCTTGCCAGACCGGTGGTTCGACTCCAACCCCGCTGTAGTCGCCTTGTCTTGAATCAAGACCAGGTTCTGAGCGAGTTGTTCTCTGGTGACAGGATAAAATTGGGCCTTGCTCACGATTTCCTGTCCCTGCCGACTATTGACGAACAGAAGAAACTCGCGAAGCACCGGGTTTTCGAATTTCTGACCCGGTTGATGCTTAACGTAGAGGTATAACTTCCGACTGAGCGGATAGCGATGATCGGTTACGGATTCGACGCTTGGGAGAACCGCCTGACCATCGGCCTGTGCGGCAATCGGTACGACCTTCACGAACGAACCTTGGTAGCCGATGCCGGCATATCCAATGGCCTGCGGATCGCGGGCAATGGACAGAATTTCCATCGCGGATCCCGGCTGCTCATGCAGATCGGGTTTCAGGGTGCCGCCGCCCAAGGCCGTTTGAATGAAGAACTCGCGTGTTCCCGATTTGGCGTCCCGGCCATACAGATGAATTTCCTGAGATCCCAGCCCCTCGACGCCGGCCTCGCCCCAGGTCCTAATGCCCGAAGGAAATCCTAGCTTACGACTGGAACTGAAAATGGCGTCGACTTGTTGCAGGGTAAGCTGCGGGATAGGATTCGCGGCATGCACGTAGATTCCGACACCATCCAACGCAATGGGAATCTCAACCACGTCGTGACCGTATCGCGACTTGAAATGCCCCCGTTCCTCCGACGCCATGGGCCGTGACGATGCGAGAATATCCGCATACGCGGCCGATTCATGCCCCTCACTCCTGGCTTTGTCGCCGCGCCGTTGTTTGGAGAATCCCACCAGGAATTCCCGCATAGCAAAGTTGGATCCCGGGTGCTCCACAAAGACGTTGACGGCAGGGTACCCGTACATTCGCGTGAATTCGAACGCCAGTTGATCCGTCAGCATAGCCATGGTGTCGGAGCCCGTGATCGTCAGTTTTCCCTCAAGTTTGTTGACTGGTTCATAGACGGTCAAGGCTGCGTCGATGGTAGGATTCTCTGCCACGCTGGCTCGTTCTGCCCAGGCGCCGCCGCTGCTGAGAAGGGTGGCGGTGATAACGGAACAGATGGTGGCTCGCACAAATGTCGGCCCAATACTCCTGATGCGACTGATACTCATCGTCGCTCCTCCTTACAGACATAACATGTCTGCTCATGAAGTACACGATCAGTGTGGCCGGTGACGCTCGGAACGGCCGCACTGCTGTGATCGCCGTTCAACATTCGACTTCCCGCTATTCGGCCAGAACCGTCATCGTCCGCTTCCCTGCGTCCATGAGCGAAGCGGTGGTAGTCGGCCCTTGGATAAGAGCCAGATTTTGCATGATCCGTTCCTTCGGGAGCAAATAAAACTTTGCATCCGCAACGACTTGCTGTCCTTCACGAGTATTGACGAACTTGAGAAACTCGCGAAGGAGCGGGTCCGCAATGGCTTCCGTCGGATCTTGATTAATGTACAGATACAGAGTCCTGCTCAGAGGATAGGTTCCATTCATCACCGATTCGGCGCTTGGAACCACGGCAGGGCTGTTCGCGCTCTGCGCTAGCGGAACCATTCTGACGAACGAACTCTCATATCCGATACCCGCATAGCCGATTCCCTGCGGGTCTCGAGCCACGGCAAGGATTTCCATTGCCGTTCCAGGAACTTCCTGGATTTGCGGCTTGAAGGCGCCGCCCTTCAACACATTTTGCGCAAAGAAATCGTGCGTTGCAGAGTTCCGGGTACGCCCATAGAGGTGGATCGGTTGGGATGGCCATTCTGTCACGCCCACAGCGCCCCAGGTGTTTAGGTCCTCGGCGGCGCCTTGTTTGCGTCCGCTGCCGAACATCGCATCAGCCTGAACCAGCGTCAAATGCTGAACGGGATTCTGCTGACTCACGTAGAGTGCGACGGCATCCATCGCGATCGGAATCTCAATCACCTCATGACCGTTTTGCGATGTGAAGATGGCACGCTCCTCAGGCGTCATGGCGCGAGATGAAGCAAGAATTTCAGGAAACCCAGCTCCGGTGTTGCCGGTACGAGCTTTATCGCCACGACGCTGATTGGAATATTTCAGGAGGAATTGCCGCATCGCCGGATTGGTCCCTGGATGTTCCACAAAGAGATTCACCTTGGGATAGCTATGCAGCCGCGTGAATTCATTTGCCAGTCGATCCATGAGCGGCGCCATCGTATCCGAACCCGTGATCGTCAGTCGCCCTTCGATTCCCTTCACCGGCTCATACGCAACCAGAGAGGTGTCTGCGGTAGGCCGTTCCGGGCCTCCCGCATGTTCTGCTGCCGCATAGTCTCCGAATAGTGCCAGCGCCGCGACGGCGGCCAGCGCGGTGCAAACCGAACGAGTGCCTGTGTAATGTTGGGAACCTGTCTGCTGCTGTCGTGTCATCTGACGCCTCCGTATGAAGTGATGGTTGCCGCTCATTGGATTGCTCTCTTGAGAAGAGACAACAACATGTTGTCTATAACTGGTTCCAGGGTACTCGCGGTGAATTGCTGATCAATTAGCGAGATGTTAACTCGGTGTTAACTCTTGGGCCGTGCGGGCTCAAAGGTGTAAATCGTGAGCCAGGTGAGGTTGGGCACTTGAGGGCGTCCTCATGGAGCCTCAGGGTGATGCTGTAGAAGTAACAACGTTGTAACCAAGCAGTGATCTTCCCGGAACAGCGCCTCCATATACTCAAGAAAGAGTCTGCTTCGATGGGTATCATTTTTATTTATAACCAGGAGGGTCGTCTATGTCGGCTGCCGACTTCTTGATGTCATCATCCTCAAACGACGCGTTTCACCTCGCCATGCTCGTACTCGTCGGGCTTTTTATTGGCCTGTGGTCCATCATGATCAAATATGAGTAATGGCGCATCCTGTCCGATATGAAGCCTGTCCTCACAACAAGGAGGCGATGGTTTGTGCGCCGGCGGTGAGGCCGGAT
>CAZDYN010000135.1:0-6518 GCA_964509635.1 uncultured Nitrosomonas sp.
ATGCGTAATGATTTTACGGTGCAATAGCGAGCGATCCCGGGTAAGCACGATACGTTGTTGTTCATCGGCTATTCTTGCCACGGCATCATCTTGGTAATCATTGCGATACAGACAGTCAAATCCGAGTAAGCGTAAATAGCGCGCCAGTCTTCCGAGATTAGCATCCACCACGAACACCGGCGGCCGCGGCAATTCCGGACGAAGCCGCAGTGATGGCATTTTCCCGGAATTCAGCCGCGCCGGAAAAACCTGTATGTAATCTCCATCCTGCACAAGATAGCTAAAATTAACTGCAATACCGTTGACCAGAATCAACTCCACTTCCGTATGCGGCACGTTAAAAGATTCGATCATGTCCTTTACAGAAGCTTTGCGGTCAAAATCATGAACAATCTCTGCGTTGCCCAGCGCTGGCGCAATAAAATCATTCAGTGATTGATAGAAATGTATCCTGATCTGCGCCACTGATCACATTATTCCGGACTAGCTGCAACCAAGATCACAATGAGTGATTGAAGCCAAGGCTGACATTAAGGTTAATTTAGTTTGATTCAGATCAATATTCCGCATAACCGCAACCGGTATTCTGCGAATCGTTGTAACAAGAGCTTTAATTATCAACTCACATTCGAAGGGTTTATATGAGAATTACACAATTTTTGGCGGTATCAGCGATTCTGGCTTTAGTTGCGTGCGGCGGCAAACCAACAGCCCCGGAAACTCCTGATCCTGAAGCTTACGGCAAAACCATTCAGCCTTTCCATCAAATACCGGCAGGCGATCAGGAAGGCGGCGGCAAAGCCAGATCCACTGAAGACAAATCAAATTACTAAAGGTCATTGAGGACGGACAGTGTTCCATAGTTAAAAATCACAAGCAATTTAGGCTATAGAACACTGTCTTTTGACATGACGCTGATTATTCATCCTGCGCAACAATATTCCCTTATCATGCGTTAGAAGTGCTGTTGCCGCAGAATTGCAAATCCTACTGCGTATCCCAGGAAAGATTATACGATTCCGGGAACGGACCGGACTTATAGTCGATATTGCCTTTTGTTTCGACCCCCTTCTTCAACAATACCTGGCGCACCATTTCAGGAATCATCACCATACCCACGTAACGCCCCAAACATTCATGATTGCCAAACCCAAAATGGAAATAGTTATACCAGTTGCGTTGCGGCATGAACTCTTCCGGCGATTCAAAGGCTCGCTCGTCAAACATGGCGGATAGCGTTACGGGCAAAACATAAGTGCCGGCACGTAAAACCGTTTCATGGTTTGTTCCTTTCGCGGCCGTATAGTCGCTTACCGTGGTGCGGAACAAATAAGGCGTAATCGGAACAAAACGCAAAGCTTCCCAGACGACACCATCGAATTCGGTTGTATCCTCCTTCTGCGCGGCCGCTTGTGCCGTGGCCAGCCATTCCGGATGCTGGAACAGATATTGCAATACTTGCGCAACAGCCTGCGAAGTCGTTTCGATCGCGCCGATCAAAAGGCCGCCGGCATTAACACCCAGACGCTTAATATCGAAATCCAGTTCTTTCGCAAAACTGGTACGCAGCATTCGGGTAACAATATCGTCCTGCAATCTGATGATCGTCGAAAATGTCAGTTTCTCAGCCTTTACCGCAAGAAAGCGCTTTGCAATCAGCATGGTGATATAACTGCCCAGCTTCTTGGAAGTCTCATTGTGCCGTTCAATGATGCGTTGCGACAATTCCGGCGGCACCAGATCGAAAGGATGATTGTGAAAAGTGTCATACTGGTTCCAGTAAGACCATTCAATCAAATCCTCCCTGTTGGCACCGGTTAACCCGAAATATTTTTGCACCAGCGTGGCCGGAACCATGCGGCAGAAATTATTCACCACTTCAATCTGGCCATTGGCTTTACCGAGAATCCCCCTGGCGATATCCGCCACCATACTGCGCACCCGCGGCAGATCATCACGATTCAGCATGAATTGCATCAGTGATTTTTCACGGGTATGCAGCGCATCATCATCATGCGCCATCAGGTAATTATCCATTTTGGGAACATAAGGCTTGACGGTAAACACCTTGTACATCTTCAATATTTCCCGGACATCATCGAACCGGGTCACCAAGGTACAATCCGGTGTCACCAGGATGGGACGCTGAGCACGCAATTCCTTAAAAAAAGGCAAAGGTTCCGTATCGATCCAGCGGCGCACCAGTGGGAATTTTTCCGCATCCACAGCCGCATCATAGCGTTCAAGATAGCTTGTCATTTCATTACTCCCTGTTCATAAAAATGATTGTCAAAAAACCGTCTATATCTACAGAGTCTTCAGATACTCCAGCAAATCAAGCCGCTGTTCCTTATTCAGTGGATCCAAAATTTTGCCATTTAATTGTGGCGTCTTGCCGGATGCATATTCATGTCCCGCATTACTGTTGCCCTTTAAACTGGTATCAAAGGTAAAGCCTTGGTACCCGGAACTTTTCAACCCCACTTTGGCGGGATCAAATTCACGCGACCCGACTTCAAACTGATCGGGGCGATATTCACCATCCTCCGGATCACCTTCTCGTTTCTTGGGTAACAGCAAATCATACAGCGACGGTACCGAGCCATTATGCAGATAAGGCGCTGTCGCCCAGATGCCATTCAATGAGCGCGCCTTGTAGGCGCTCAACGAAGCCAGCGGACTGGCAGTGGTATCCGGATCATAATTGCCATGCTTGATCGAAGACTTGATTTCATTGTGAAAAAATGCTTTCGCGATATCCACAATCCAATCGGCCCAACGCTGGAAAAACCATTTATCGGGATCGGGCGTAGCCACCACATTCAAGGTTGCCTTTGTCAACAAGGCCGCAACAGGTGCTTTCTGATCCAGCAGAATGCTGCCGACACCGACATCCACATACTGATTACGCAGTATGCCTGAGTATCCCGTTGCATTAATGCTGTTTGCCGCCATCACGGGATCCGTGCCCACATCGCTGACTCTGGACATACTGGCAACGACCCGGCGATCAGGGTCGGCACGATCGATCCTGGCATGACAGCTCGCGCAATATTCATTAAACAATGATTCACCGCGTGACGCGCGCTGTTTGTCAATCTCCCCCAGAATCTCTTCCGGCCACTGCGGCGATTGCAATTTCTGCAGATGCGATTCAATCTTACGCAGGTTATGCACATTGACGGATGAATCAAAACTTATTTTCGTGCCTGTCGTTTGACCGCCTATGAGCGTAGATAAGGAAGCACCCTTTTCTTCATTCCAATCCAATGTGCCAAACACACCGATGACTTCCCCGGTATTGCGGCCTACCGGTCCTAATCCGGCATTGGCAGCCAATCCATTCCATTGCACATAATCATGCTGCGGAATATCCCACAGGAACGGATAACTGACCGGAGCATCGGCGGGATTGAACAACGCCTTGCGTAACCGCCCTAATTGCCACTTGGTTAAATTCCGGGTAAGACGCTCCACCATGCGATCCCTCTGATCGCCGGTGGGGATTTTCCCCATATCCGCCATGATCTTATCGAGCTCTTCGTCACTCATGCCTTTATCACGCATGATCTTGCGGTCACGCAGCAGTTCCCGTAATTCCCTTTCGTTGATGAGATGCTCCAGCACCCGGTTATAAATACGTCCAAATGCATCCAGCCGGGCATAACCGTAAGGAGTCGGGCTGCGATTGATAATGGTGTAGCTGGTGAGACGCTGTTCGAATTTTGCCAGATCGCCGAGCACCTCGGCCTCCGATTTGTAATTGCCGCGCGCCAGCACATTCTTGACAAACCGGTCTTTGGCTTCCTCATTCTCGCGGGTATATTTCATCGCCTTGGAAAGGCCTTTCATAATTTCTTCCATATCCGAACCGGCCGGCCCGCCATCGATACGGATACCCACACCGTTATAATTTACTTGCCCGGTATGACAAGCGGCGCATGTTAAACCGATGTACTCCTTACCCTTGTAGTCATCCTTGACCCACCCGACGGGCAACGCATCCGGATTACCCGAAGAAGCCTTCTGCGGCAAGTAGCGATAGAAATTCATGTTTTCGTCAGAGCGGAAAAGCACGGATTCTCCTGCCTTTTCAAGTACCATAAAGAAATCATAGGGCATCAGATCTGATCCCTGTGTGGTGTTATAAAACCACAGGCTGTCGGCGATATCCCAGCCTTGATCAAGATATTTAACCGTCGTATAGCTATCGCCAAACTGATCTTGTGCAACAGTAGCCGCACCGCGATCAGGATCAGTTTCCGGAATTAATGAACAAGCGGATAGTATCCCAATGAATAAAAACAATATTGAAATAAAAAATAAAAGCCGTTTTTCTGACGATACAAAATATTCTTTCACGATACTTCCCCTTTTACTTGATTGGTTTGATCAATACTGTCAAGAACACAAGCAATGCACGAAGACAATGGCAATTTCCAACTCTCTGAATCTGCAACCGCCTTGCAATGATTGCGGCTCCTGACATGACCCTGGGTTTCCGGTTCGAGGTCCGTGCTAATATCTCAATCTTGGTGAATTGTATTTTTCTTATGCGCCGCAGCAGCACCTGATTATATTCAGAATCAGCCGCTGTTGACAGCAATACTAGCGTCTTCCGGGCAATAATTTAGAATTAACAAAAACTTCACCACATAACCATATGAAATATAGGCTCGAGCAGTTTTCCGCAGCCAACCCATGCGGCAGCATAACGATGGTCAATGGTATATCAACGATACCTTGGCGGATCTCAGCAAAACCGGCCCATTGGCAATCAATGATTTTCCCGCTTGCGAAAGCGGGATTTGAATCACCTCAGTCCGGGAAACACGATATCCGCCCATTGCAACGGGTCATTGATCAATTGCAGAATAACCAAAATCATGCGGGGTTATCCTTCACATAAACAGTAATGCACTCTCATACAAAAACAAACCTTTTTCACGTATAATTCCGTCTTCAAAGCCGGGGCAATAAAACTTGTTGGCCTTGGTCCTGTTTTCATATCTTGTCAGTTTCCAAGGAGTTTTTTGTGTCACAACGCCCGCACGCCATCCTCGCACTTGCTGATGGAACAATTTTTCGCGGCGTGTCTATTGGTGTTGAAGGTATCAATACGGGTGAAGTGGCTTTCAATACAGCAATGACCGGCTATCAGGAAATATTGACTGATCCATCGTACTGCCGGCAAATCATCACTCTGACCTACCCGCATATTGGCAACACGGGCATCAATCCGGAAGACTATGAATCAGGCAACATCCAAAAAGTATACGCCGCCGGTTTAGTCATCCGTGACCTTCCTCTGGCTGCCAGCAGTCACCGCAAAACCCAGACGTTATCCGAGTTTCTCAAAGAACAGAATGTTGTCGCTATTGCTGAAATCGATACGCGCAAGCTTACCCGTATTCTGCGGGAAAAAGGCGCGCAGTCCGGCTGCATCATGGCGGGAAACATTGATGAAGACAAAGCATTGCAAACCGCCAGAGCTTTCCCCGGGCTATCGGGAATGGATCTTGCGAAGGTGGTCAGTTGCCGGCAATCGTATACCTGGACGGAAGGAGAATGGTCACTGGAGTCCGGTTTCCGGATTCCGGATGATTCTCACTACCATGTCGCCGCTTTTGATTTTGGCATCAAACGCACGATTCTGCGCAAACTGGTGCAACGCGGCTGCAAGGTAACCGTATTCACGGCTCAAACCCCAGCCGAAGAAATTCTTAAAATTCAACCCGACGGTGTATTTCTCTCCAATGGACCCGGTGATCCGGAGCCTTGCGATTACGCAATTTCCGCCATTCAAGCATTACTGGAAAAAAATATTCCGATATTCGGGATTTGCCTGGGTCATCAATTACTGGGCTTAGCCAGCGGCGCGCGCACCATCAAAATGAAATTCGGTCATCATGGCGCCAATCATCCGGTACAGGATATCAGCAGCGGCAAAGTGATCATTACCAGTCAGAATCACGGTTTTGCCGTTGATACAGAGACGCTGCCCGCCAATGCGCGCATCACGCATGTATCATTATTCGATGGCAGTCTGCAAGGATTTGAGTTGACGGACAAACCTGCGTTCTGTTTTCAGGGCCATCCGGAAGCCAGCCCAGGGCCGCACGAAGCGGATTATTTGTTTGATCGCTTCATCAAAATGATGCAGCACTATAGAAACCGGTTCTCACAATAACTTGACCATCAACCGCGTAATTTTACCCGTTAGAAAGTATGCCTAAACGTACCGACATTCAATCCATTCTCATCATCGGTGCCGGTCCCATTATTATCGGTCAGGCTTGCGAGTTTGATTACTCCGGGGTGCAAGCCTGCAAAGCCTTACGTGAAGAAGGTTATCGCATCATTCTGGTGAATTCCAATCCGGCCACCATCATGACGGATCCGGAAATGGCCGATGCAACCTACATCGAACCCATTAACTGGACGATGATCGAAAAAATCATTGCCATTGAGCGGCCTCAAGCACTGCTACCTACCATGGGCGGCCAGACTGCGTTGAA
>CAZDYN010000136.1:0-6515 GCA_964509635.1 uncultured Nitrosomonas sp.
ACGCAGGCCAGCACAAGAACCGGCAGCTTGTTTTTGATCGGGATGAGGCGGGTTCTTTCAAGCAAAGTGATTTCAACGTTGAACCAGCGTGGATTGTCTAGCGATGCCTTGGGATCAAAATACTTGCTGCCGGGATTGAACTGCGTGGCATCCGGATAAGCCGGTTGACTGACGACCGCAATTCCCATGATGCCTGGATCTTTACAGCAGGAGTGATAGAAAAAAACCTGATCGCCAATAGCCATTTGATTGCGCATGAAATTGCGCGATTGATAATTACGCACACCTTCCCACGCAACGGTTTGATTCGCCCGTGCTGCAAAATCGTCAATACTGAATTCATAAGGCTCTGATTTCATTAACCAGTAACGCATTTTATTAAGAGTCGTGATGTTCCGGAGCGATCCGGGTTTTAAATTGTTTCAATACACTTGTGCAAATATGCTATTTTTGCGGCATCTTGTCCGCGCATTCTAACTATTTTAACCATGAATAATCACTCACTTTCTGATATTACGGTGGATACCTGGGTACAGGGCGGTCCGCTTACATTAAGCGATCTGACCGGTTCGGTGGTACTGATCGAGGTTTTTCAGGTCAATTGTCCCGGTTGTTTTATATATTCGTTACCCAGAGCCATTGATCTGCATGAACGCTATCACCCGCAAGGCTTGGTTGTGATCGGCCTGGCTACGGCGTTTGAAGATTACGACAAAAATACGCTCGAGAACCTGCAGAGATTGATCGCAAGCGGTGAAGTGATCGGTGAAACACTTAAGGCACTCAAGCAATATGGCATGTTAGCGGAGGGCAAGTTGCCGTGGAAAATTCCTTTTGCCGTTGGCATGGATCGGGTTGTTGCGGAAACAGAGCCTGTCACTGATGAGCGGGTGCTGCGCTATGCCCGCGAATTTCTTCCCGATTTTGAAAAATTTACCGATGAGCAAAAAACATCAGTGTTGCAGCAAGTCAGGCATTATTTAGAGCAGAAATCGATGAAAGCCGAAACCTTCGAGCGGTTTGCGCTGCAAGGGACGCCGTCTTGCATTCTGTTCGATCGCAAGGGGCAATTAAAGGATGTTTCGTTTGGTCAGGTAGACTATAAGCAGGCAATGGTTGAGCATTTTCTGGCGGAGAAATGATTTTCCTGTTCTGATGGGAGAAGACCGGACCCGCCGCTGTGCGTGAATGACTGAATAACCTGATTGTCGATGATCTTGAGTTAACCGGCGGCCAAAGTTCTATCAAGCCAGATGTCAAAAGCCGGGTGATCATTCAAATCATATTGCCAGCATTGAAAACCCTGTTCTTTACCCGTTGCGATGTTTTGCGGTTGATCGTCGATATAGACGGTCGATGCCGGATCAAGCCGGTAAGTATCGATGGTGTATTGATAGATAGCTGATTCCGGTTTCAATATGCCGACTTCAAAGGATAAAACCTTGTGCGCAAAATAAGAAAACTCAGGGTAAGCGGTGAATATCCAGGGGCAATGAATTGCATTGATATTTGAAATCAGAATCAGTGTGTGGTTTTGACTGGCAAGTTTGCGGACACATCGCCACATCGGTTCGTTGACAGTAAAAATTTGCTGCCAGGCTTGATAAAATTGTTCTACTGTAGCATCGCTTCCCAGAATCTCCAATGCCTGTCTGGCATAACAGGCCGGATCGATTAATCCGGTTTCTAACGCGTCCTTTTGTTTGAGCACTTGCCGGATACGTTCTTCCGGATTGGGAATTTTTTCCGGTATCAATCGGGCAAGTGACGATTCAAAATCAAAATCGAGTAAAACACGGCCAATATCAAACAAAAATGTTTTGGGAGAAATAGGGGGAATATGGCTATCCGGCGGCATGATGAAATTTTGTTGTGTTTGTGATGGCAGCGAGCGGAAAATTAAAAGGACAAGAAATGTATTTACATTTCTTGTCCTTTAATAGCTCCCCACATATGCCGTCAGACCATCATCTTGAACCATAAGGTCCAAGGCGGCTGTTTCACGGATACATTAGGCACATCCAATACAGACGCGCACACCAGTATCACTAAAGTCCACAACCATTTTCCAGCAATTGGTTCAAAGAATATAAGTCTTAACAAACACCGCAGGGATTAACTTTATTTACCAGCTTTAATTTTCTTTATTGCTTATTGCCTCATCAACTTTCTTTTTCAATGATGTAATTCTACGCTTAAATTCATCCATGTCAAAACCAGTTCCGTTTCGCAACATGAGTAATTCATGAGTGATTTGTAATGCTGCAATGATTGCAATACGATCAGAATCGACAATTTTTCCTTCTGCCTTGATTTCCTGAATTTTTCTATCCAGATATGCCGCAGCCAGCTGAAGTTCTTCTTGTTCTTCATCAGGGCAAGTGATATAAAACTCACGCCCCATAATATTGATATTTATCGGTTTACTATTCATTGTCTGGCATATTTAGCAGGAGTGTCTCAAGCCGCCCGGCCGCAACATGTATTTTCTCGTTTAATTTTTCACATTGAGCATGAGAGTCCGCCAGCTCTTTACGTAGCTTTTTATTTTCTGTGCGAGTATCCTGATACAGGCGTAAAAGCAGAAAAACTTTTTCTTCTAAGGATTTAAGTTCTTTTCTCATGGAGACACTAATTTCTGAACTATTAAAAGGTTAGTGGGTAACCAAGTCTTAAATTCTGTTTCGTGCCCCGATACTTGATTGTTGTTTTTTATTTTATGACAATGCAGTGCTTGTCTGGTATTTATAATTTGAGGTGCGTGCCATCGCAAAAAGGCGCATTGCCGGTTTTTTTGCAAGTGCATAACCAAGCGGTTTTATTTTCGCTGATAGAAAATTTATGAGGCGTAAATCCGGTATTCTTGTGAGAGCCATCGCAAAAAGGTTGCGATTTACTTAGACCGCAAGTGCACCAATAATAGTCCTTTCCTGCTTCAAGCTTGACTTCAACGGGTGAAAAAGATGGTTCTGTTTTTGAAGATTCGCTCATTATTATCTCTTTATTCAATAAGATTGCTCTGATAATTATCTAATTAATCAGTACGGTTGATAAACATAATCAATTATGTGGTTAAATTAAATTATTTATCATTAATATAGTTTGATATTTTATTCTTGCTACTTAGCAATATTCTGTAACTATTTGTTATAAAAATAATTTAATAGAATAATTGATTGCTTTGATAGCGATTACGGATACTCGGGTAATTATCTTTAGCTTTTTTAGTGAAAATGCTATTCATACAAACAGCCGCAAGGCGCTGGGGCCGCCTGCGTTTATGTGATTCTTTTTCATGGCAGCCTGTATTTCAATCAATTGTTGCTTGCTTCTTTGAATGCCGCTGTCGCTCAGCGGGACCCGGTTATCATCAACCATGATACCGCCCAGCGTATTGGAGAAAATCTTTGCCAGATGAGTCATTTGGTCAAACACCCGTTCTCCATGCGCGACTCTTGGTACGTCCAGCAGGAAAGTCACGCCGTGTGTTGTCAATGATTTCATATTTTCCGGCAAGAATGGAGAGGATTCGTAATTGCTCAATGTGAACAATATTTGATTATTGTCATCCCGATATTTGAACAATCCATCCGATTCCAGTTTGAATCCGGAAGCTTCCGCCAATGCGCGAATCTTGGTGCCGACAAATGCACCATCATCTTTACTGATGATATTAATGCCAATCATCACATCGACATCAGCGCAGAATTTATCGAGCATGACAGCTCTTTCATGCGTGCTGACAATATCCGGACACTCTGCTGCTGCGTGCACTTGTGCCGCGAACTCTTGTACCAGATCCCTGAATTTGGATAAATTGACTTCACTGATCGGGCCGGCTCTATCAGCAAGCTGCAAGCAGCCTTTTAAATGACTGTAGCCATCACTGTCTACATTGGATTCATTCGTGATTTCTTCCCATTGCTCATTTTTATCCTGTTGACCCAGCCAGTAAACGGGCTTTCCAAAATCAAATTTTCTTTGCAGCAACTTGGCGATATGGGTATTGGCGATAACAGAGTCGGATCGGATGCTGACGATGTAATTGGCATTGCTATTGTAATCCAGAGGAAGCGACGAGGGCGCCGATGAGCTGGGAGCGGCGTTTACAGAAATATTGGTGGCGGGGGGAGCGGGCGGTGGCGTAACCGCTGATTTCTTCGGTTCACCGGGTGGTAATCAGTTTGCGAAAAGGTGTCAAACGGTATATCCGCTGGTGCTTTACTGAATTTTGGCTCGATACGTTGAAAGGGTTCTTCGGAATGATGGTCATCCAGAAGAATATCATCGTGTTTGTGATCAAACGCGGCCTGTACTTTACGCCGGTAACGGAGTTGTTGCAGCCAGTTGAAAACAGCAACACCGGCGACCACTATAATACCAATGATAATCAAGCTTATCTGCAAGTCACTCATACTTAATATCTCCATATTGCCTCCTTGCTATTCCTAAAAAACCATTACGTACAGAACACAGAATTCGGATTATGTCAGCTTTATACGATTAACCACAATCACTAGATTCTATGAATCTATCGGACTTAAGGTCAATCTGCTGCGCCAATGGGATAATGGTTCATATTTCCTCAATTTTTCGTTGCACAGTCTTGCTATGTGCCTAAAAACTTAGGAGATCTGTGCTTGTTATCCCACTTGGCTTGCTACGATTGCTTAAGTCCGACAGACTTCTAGACCACGGATTGTTTGTCCCGCTTACCCATTTTGATGGCGTCAGCGAGTTCAACGGCCACTATTCTTGATACTCCTTGTTCCTGCATTGTAACCCCGATTAATCGCTGTGCCATTTCCATGGTTATTTTATTATGGCTGATAAATAGGAATTGGGTTTGTCTGGCCATGTTTTTCACTAACTCACAAAAGCGTCCGGTATTACTGTCATCAAGCGGGGCATCTACTTCGTCCAGTAAGCAAAATGGCGCCGGATTTAACCGGAATAATGAAAAAGTGAGTGCCAATGCGGTCAGCGCTTTTTCTCCGCCTGATAATAAATGCAATGAACTGTTCTTTTTCCCGGGCGGTTGCGCTGTTAACAACAAACCGGCATCTGGAATCTTATCGTCGCAGAATTCGAGTCTGGCTTTCCCGCCGGCAAATATAACCGGAAAAATCTCGCCTAAATAGGTGTTTACCTGAGTGAATGTTTCCTGCAGCCGTACTTGGGTTTCCCGGTCTATCTGCTGGATCGCGTTTTCCAAAGTCGCGATTGCGGTATTGAGGTCCTGCAACTGCATCAGTAAGCCGGATTCTCTGGAGCGCGCGATCTCGAGTTCTTCCAATGCGGCAAGATTGACAGACCCTAATGCAGTTATTGCCGTATTCAGTTGCTGAATTTCTGATTGCAACGTTGCAGCGTTCTTTTTTTCTGTTAAGGGCAGTAGTAATTCCGTGTCAACACCGGTGCCCTGAATCAATTCATCAAACTGGCTGATGGTTATACCGGCTGCTTGCTCTTTGAGCCGGGCCTGGCTGATGGCGTTTTGTAATAAATGCGATTTCTGTTCTGATGCCATCCGGGTGTTTTCTATTTGCCGTAAATTGCGGGCGGTATCTTCAACTTCCTGGCGCGCCTGGAGCACTGTTTGTTCGATCGATTTGCGCTGTGCCCGGGCGGATTCCAGCAGTTCAACTAATGGCGCTGCGTCCAAGCTACTGGTCTCCTTAAGCAGAGCCGCCTGGTTTTCTGTTAATTGTTGCAACTCGTCATCAATGGATTGTATGTTAAGTTCTATTTCACTGATTTTGTTCTGGCAAGTTTTGACATGAAATGCAGCTTCCTGCATTTCTTTTGCTGCTCGCTGTATGTTTTGCCGCTGGCTGGTAAGCGCATGATTTGCCGTCTCCCAAGCGGATTGGGCTTGCTGTGCCTGTTTCCTGAGCATTTCAATTTGCTCCATATTTTTTGCTAGCTGTGCTGTTGCGGATTCCTGTAATGAGATTTCGTGGCTTAATGCCTGCCGGATTTCCGTTAATTCAGTATTGATCTGGTTATTGCGGTGAGCTGCGCGCTCGTTGATTTGCGCCAGCTTTACTATTTCCAGTTGTAATTGATGCCAATGTTGTTGCTGTTGCTTGCTGTTCTCGTTAATAAGCTGGAGTGCATTGCTAAATTCAGTGCATTGCCGCTCAGCTTGCGCCAGTAAATCACGCTCTAGTTGCAGTAGAGATGCAAGCCGGTCAATTTCTTTTTGTATTTGCGTCAGTTCTTGTTGTCTTGATAGAACGCCGTGCAATTGGGAATTGGGTGCATAAAAGGTAACACTATTGGGCGTAATGATATGTCCCTGGCATGTCACTAGCATATCGCTTGAATTTAGCAAGGATCTTTGGGTGAGGCCTTCCTGGATATCCTCTACGGCATATATATTGTTTAGCCAACTGCCGAGTACCTGTTCTATTCCGGGTTGATTAACCGTGACATGGGCCAACAATTTTTTGCAATTGATGTGGTGTGTTATGGGCGGTTGCTGATCATCGGGTAAGGCAAACCGCGTAGTT
>CAZDYN010000137.1:0-6486 GCA_964509635.1 uncultured Nitrosomonas sp.
AAGAGCCACAAAACATATTTTGATTAAACTAACAGATTAATAATACTTTTATCTTGGAAATAACTAATTGATTATTTTTTACTTCCTCTTATCTACTTAAAAATCTTTTAAAGAGTGTATAGAATATTCAAAATGCCACAAGATACTAGAAGTTAAATGATATAGATCAATATTTTATCGTTTTCTCATTGGTTGTTCTGGCTTCAGATAAGATTGGCTGGTGGCGCCGCTTGATTGGGCAGTTTTCCATTTCTTAAGTGAAAATCTTGCGGCTAATGAAGCGTGTTGTCAAATATGGCGTTTATGTATGGCCACTTACAATATTTACGGTAGTTTGGCATTATTAAAATACTTGGCGAAGCGCCTGACCCGGATGGAGGCATATCATGTCAAACATAACAACTCAGGAACGTGCCGCTGGAGCCATTATGGGGGCTTTTATCGGCGATGCCCTGGCTCTCGGTCCGCATTGGTATTACGATCTTGCTGAGCTTCGGCGCGACTATGGGGAGTGGATCACGACCTACACCGATCCCAAGCCTGGCCGCTATCATAGCGGACGCAGGGCAGGACAGCTCTCTCAATCCGGTATCATACTCACACTCATGCTGCGCTCACTGGTTGAAAATAGCGGATATCACGAGGCGGATTTTTGCCGCCGGCTGGATGAAGAGCTTTTCCCCTTGCTTGATGGCACGCCGATGAACGGGCCGGGCGGTTATACCAGCCAATCAATCCGGGAAGCATGGCGGCGGCGCGTGGAACAGCAACTGCCATGGGGGCAAACGGCCGGTCACGCGGATGATACGGAAGCGATCGAGCGCACGCTGGCCATAGCCGTACGCTATGCTTTTCAGCCCGCCGGACTGGCCACCGCAGTGGCCAATAATACCCGCCTTACCCAGAGCGATGACACCGTGATTTCGATGACCGTCGCGTATGCAGCGGTGCTTGGCATGCTGGTACAGGGGCATGTGCTTGACAAAACACTGTCGGGAAAACTGATGGGATTGGTGAAAAAAGGGAAACTGCCTTTTCATGCCGTCACCTTTGCCGATTTACAACCGCCACGTCCAGGTGACCCCGATCCGCCCCGTGCAGGACGATTTGCATCACCGGATGCGCTGCTCACGCCATCCTATATGGCGGAAGCCGCAGCGGATCCCGATATCCGTATAGAGCCTGCATGGAAGGTGTCGATTGTTTATGGCATGCCCTGTGCCATTTATCACCAGCTTCCTGCCGCCTATTATCTGGCTGCCCGTTTCCGGGGCGATTTCGAATCCGCCGTGCTGCATGCGGTAAATGGGGGCGGCCAGAATCAGGCGCGCGCCATTCTTGCCGGTGCGCTTGTGGGCGCCCAAACCGGTCTTTCCGGCATTCCCCGGCGATTCCTTGATGGACTGGAAGAATCGGACATGCTACAGCGCCTGGCGCTGGAACTTGCCTCGCAAGTAAGTAATCCTGCCGCGGATTCTGGGCGGACAGATTAGGAAAATGCATGAATCAGGAACCCATAATTCAGAAAGCCGTTGATGCCAGATCGGATTCGCAGGCAGCGCTTGCCACGAGCCAGTTCATTCATCGAAAAATTCTGGTCCGTTTGTTTCTGGGGTGGTTATTTCTTTGCATCGCGATTGGCGGTGTCGTTCTGTGGCTCGAAGTAAGCCGTTTTCAGAAATTTATCCATGAACTTGCTCTCAGGGAATCCGCGGCATTAAGTGCTGAATCCCCCTACAACCTGAAGCAACTGGACGCAGCAGCCTTTCAGCATTTGACAAACCTGGCGCAGCAGCTGGTAAACCAAAACTTCCTCGTGGTTGAGCTTTATGATCTCGACAGACAGCTCAGGATTGAAGCCGTTCGAAAAGGGCAGGAAGCTGCCGAGCATTGGATTGATCAGTACCGGCACCAGTTTCCTCAACAAGGAGAGTTTTCCCGCGCATTTCATTTTATTGATAACAGGTTGTTGATGGTCATACTGATTCCGATGAAAGGATCTCAGAATACGCTGACGGGCTATTTCGAAGGCATTTACCAGGTTGATCAACAGATTCAGGATTCGATCAGGCATGAATTGCTTCGTATCCTCCTATTTATCACCATCAGCATTACTTTTACCACGCTCCTGATGTATCCGGTCATCATGACGCTGAATCGGGGTCTGATCAAGCTATCCGGCGATCTGCTCATGGGAAATCTGGAGTTGATGAATGTGCTGGGTTGCGCCATTGCGGAACGCGATCCCGATACCGATAGTCACAACTACCGGGTAACCTATTATGCGCTGCGGCTGGGTGAAACCATCGGGCTTTCCCGTGAGAATATCCGTAATCTGATCACGGGGGCTTTCCTGCACGATGTGGGTAAGATTGGTATTCGCGATCCGATTTTGCTAAAACCGGGAAAATTGACGCCGCAAGAATTCGAGGTAATGAAAACCCATGTTCCACTGAGTGTGGATATTCTGAGCAAATCAAGCTGGCTCAGTGGCGCACGGGACGTGGCCGAATTCCACCACGAAAAATATGATGGCAGCGGTTATCCGCAGGGGCTGAGAGGAGAATCGATTCCCTTGAATGCGCGAATATTTGCAATTGCAGATGTGTTCGATGCGCTGACTTCCAGGCGTCCGTATAAGGAATCATGGACAGTGGATGATGCTATCGTCAGGCTTGAAAAGGATAGTGGCAGCCATTTCGATCCGCAACTGGTGAATATTTTCGTGACCATTGCACCAGCCCTGTACCATGAAGTGAGCAGCATGGAGGAACACCGCATGGTAACGATGCTGCAGCACCGCATTGCGCGCCATTTTCTGGCAACGGCAGTCAAAACTGACACCAGACCGCGCAGTCATATGTCTTGAATTGCGATCGTTAGATGAAATTTGAGGAACTTAAGGGAGGAGAATTTGATGATACGCGCACATTTCAGAGTATTGGTTTGCAGCCTGGGTTGCATCTTTTCATCCTCTGTATACGCGGATGAATGGAAAACATCAGCCTGGTTGCACGAGGTAAAGTTCGGCGTACTCCACCACGACACGAGTGATTTGTGGAGTGGCTTCCGCCGCGAAAACGGTGTTGATTTCAATCTGGAAGCCATTTTTTTGCCGCATCGCAGATTTCTCGGCGGCGTCATTCGTCCCGCCCTGGGCGGATCGGTCAATACCGTCGGCGATACTTCCAAGCTGTACACCGGCCTTCGCTGGCAATACGAGCACACAAGCGGTATGTTTTTTGGTATCGGATTGGGCGGGGCAATCCACGACGGCAAGCTTCATCTTCGGGACAATGACCGTAAAGCCCTTGGATCGCGGGTTCTGTTTCATAT
Organism: uncultured Nitrosomonas sp.; assembly: GCA_964509635.1. Lineage (GTDB taxonomy): Bacteria > Pseudomonadota > Gammaproteobacteria > Burkholderiales > Nitrosomonadaceae > Nitrosomonas. The sequence continues at coordinate 3,337 of CAZDYN010000137.1, forward strand.
TCCAATCGAAATCGGTTACCGGCTGAGTGCTAAAAGTTCGGTATCAGTGTACTTCGATCATGTCTCCAATGCTTATCTTGCCAACGCCAATGAAGGCATGGATACGCTGGGCGGGCGTTTGGGTTACCGCTTTTAGACCTCAAGGAGAGCATCTTGCAGGATAACCCGGTTAATTTGCGTGAGCTGTTGCTGGACCTGCAAGTACAATAAGCATCTACCCGTAACAAAGATTCATTAATAAATCGTGCCGAATCTATAGAAAGCTTGTCTGCTCAGTTTCTGCTTACATAATCCATGTCATATTTCTGATGCCTTTGCATTAACCAAGGAGTTATTCATGTTTGATGTCGCCATTGACACTCTTGTCATGCGTCCTTATGTATTCGCCTTTTTCGCGGCATTTCTGCTGGTCTGTGTGCCGCATGTGGGCTGGCGCAAGACCCTTGCCTTCACAATCGCCGGTTACCTGATCGCCTTTGCATCGGAAAAGCTCTCGATCACCACCGGATTCCCTTACGGCTGGTACTATTACATCGACGACACCAGCCACCAGGAACTGTGGGTCTGGGGGGTGCCTTTCTTTGATTCGCTTTCCTATGTTTTCCTGACTTACTGCAGTTACACGACGGCACTGTTCATTTTATCCCCCCTGGCTACCAAAGGCATGGATCTGATCACGCTGGAAACGCGCGCCATCCGGCACTCATGGGCTGCGCTGGTGCTGGGCGCATTCTTGCAGACTTTTCTGGACATCATCATCGACCCGGTGGCGTTGCAGGGCAATCGCTGGTTTCTCGGGCAGATATACGGCTACTACGAGGCGGGATTGCATTTCGGAGTACCCATTTCAAACTATGCCGGCTGGCTGCTGACCAGTTTCGTCCTGGTCGCCGCCTTCCAGCGGATTGACCGCAGACGCGATGAAAAAGCGCCGCGCGGGGTATCCGCCATGCCATTCCGTTCCCTGCTGGGGCCGGTTCTGTATCTGTCGGTGCTGATCTTCAACTGGATCGTGACACTCTGGATTGGCGAGAATCTGATCGCACTCACCGGCATATTGATATTTACGCTGCCGATCGTCATGACGATCGTTCTGGCCGCGTTACGGGTCAACCGTTTTCGTGAGGAAGAATTGCGGGAGCATTTGAAAGATTACCCTTGGTCGCCTTTAACAGGCCGCTGAAAACGGGCTCGAAATGCTCATGGATCATGTGTAAACTGCGGACGGACAAATAATAATACGATTCAAGCGATGACTCATTTATTCAATGATCCTGCAAAATTTGCAGACGAACTGGCCGAAGGGTTTGCTGCGGCGCACCATAACCAGATACTCCGGATTGATGGCGGCGTGATCCGGCGGCATAAGGCCAGGCCCGGTCAGGTCGTGCTGGTCATTGGCGGCGGTTCCGGACATTACCCGGCTTTCGGCGGTTTCGTTGGTCTGGGATTGGCGCACGGCGCGGCCATGGGGAATGTCTTCGCAGCGCCATCGGCGCAGCAGGTCTGCAACGTGGCGCAGGCTGCTGATGCGGGAGGCGGCATTCTGTTTTGCTATGGCAATTACGCCGGCGATGTGCTCAATTTCAATCAGGCGCAGGAGCGCCTTCGCTCGATGGGCATCGACGTGCGCACGGTCGTGGTGACCGATGACATCGCTTCCGCGCCAGTGGCCGATAAACATAAGCGCCGCGGCATTGCCGGGACTTTGCCGGTTTTCAAGGCCGCGGCTGTTGCCGCCGATGCAGGGAAATCGCTTGACGAGGTTTTCCGCATGGCTACCGAAGCCAATGATCGTGTGCGGACACTGGGTGTTGCATTTTCCGGCTGCACTTTGCCTGGCGCCAGTAAACCCCTTTTTGAGGTTGCGCACGGAAAGATGGAGCTTGGCATGGGTATTCATGGCGAACCCGGTCTCTACCGCATGGATGCGCCAACCGCCGATGGCCTGGCGGAAATTCTGGTCAGCAAACTGCTCTCCGAGATTCCTCCGGTTGTTGCCAATCCTGACGGCGCACGCGTCGGCGTGATACTTAACAGCCTTGGAACCGTGAAACACGAAGAGTTGTTTATCGTCTATCGCAAGGTCGATCAACTGCTGTCCGGGCGCGGGCTGATCATAGCCGAGCCGGTGGTGGGTGAATTCGTAACCAGTTTTGACATGGCAGGCGTCTCACTCACGTTATTCTGGATGAACGATGAGCTTGAGCAAACCTGGACTGCCGCGGCGGACACTCCGGCATTCCACCGGGGTCATATCGCCCCATCCCATGAAGACCAGGCCGATACAATCAGGGTTGCAGTCAAGTCTCACCTGGAAACCGGCTCTGCTGATTCGCAAGCGGCCGCTGCGGTAGCGCTTGCGGCGCTCGAGGCTGCCTGCGGAGTGATTGCTGAACAGCAAGAGGAGCTTGGCCGCCTGGATGCCATAGCGGGAGATGGCGATCACGGCATAGGCATGCAACGCGGACTGGCCGCCGCGGTTGCCGCGGCAAAGGAGGCGCTGGATGCCAAGGCCGGAGCTGGAACACTGCTGGCTGTTGCTGGCGATGCCTGGTCTGATCGTGCGGGAGGCACATCGGGCGCCTTGTGGGGGATCATCCTGCGCAATCTGGGCAATGTCCTGGGTGACGATGCCAGGCCCAATGCCGCAACGGTTGCAGCCGGCATTGCCGCCGCGCTTCGTGGCGTAACGGATCTTGGCAAAGCGCACCTGGGCGACAAGACCCTGGTCGATGTGCTTCATCCGTTTTCAGCCGCGCTTGCTGCGGGCGCATCGCGCAGCTTCTCGATTTCCGCTACCTGGACCGCCGCCGCTGATATCGCCGCTGAAGCAGCCCGAGCCACCGGAAATCTTCTGCCCAGGATTGGCCGTGCCCGCCCTCATGCGGAGCGGAGCATCGGCACGCCTGATCCGGGCGCTGTTTCGATGGCGTTAATCATTCGCTCGGTTGAGAAAACAATCAGGGAACACTGTTCCTGATCGATAGTGCATTTACACAGTGCGATAAATTTTTCAAAATGCGGCGCGTATCAAGTTTTGTTGCTTCATGGCAACTTGAAAAGATATTAGGGAAACTCTGAGCAAGTGTCATTTCGAGCAGGCGCGATAACTCTATTCTATTGATTTTAAAGATTCCTCACTGCGTT
>CAZDYN010000138.1:0-6486 GCA_964509635.1 uncultured Nitrosomonas sp.
TCTTAAAATTTCCCTTTTAATCAAAATATTGAATTATCATCACGCTAATTTATGAAATATTCGGTTTAAGGAAACTCTGAATAACTGTCATTTCGAGCGTAGCGAGAAATCCAGGGTATTGATTACTAAAGATTCCTCACTTTGTTCGGAATGACATTGAGGGTTATTCAGAGTTTCCTCAGGTAACATTTTGCAGTTGCTGCTCTATGAATATAATAACTTTTTAAGTGCCAGTTCCCATAAATTATTTCAATGCCTCACCCCCCGCATGATAAAATTCACCCTGATTTTTGATTGCCTATACAGCTAACCTGAAATATCAATTCCAGCTTTATCCATGATACAACTCACCATTAATGGTCAACCGCAGCAGTTTGACTCGCCGATTAGCGTGACCCAATTGATTGACCATCTCGAACTGCACGGCAAGCGCATCGCCATCGAGCGCAATGGCGAAATCATTCCGCGCAGCCGATTCTCCGAACAAATGCTGGTTCATGGGGATCAACTGGAAGTGGTGGTGGCTGTTGGCGGCGGTTAACGGCGGCGCCCAAATCCCGCTATTTCGCGAATAACCTCTGTACAAAAAAGAATTTCATGGATAACTTAGTCATTGCCGGTAAAACTTATAACTCCCGCTTACTGGTCGGCACAGGCAAATACAAGGATTTCAACGAAACGCGCGCAGCCGTGGAAGCCAGCGGCGCTGAAATCATCACCGTCGCGATCCGGCGCACGAATATCGGGCAAAATGCCGGCGAACCCAATTTGCTGGATGTTTTGCCGCCATCGCAATACACCTTACTGCCCAACACGGCGGGCTGTTATACCGTTGACGATGCGGTGCGCACGCTGCGCCTGGCGCGTGAGTTACTGGATGGCCACAGTCTGGTCAAGCTGGAAGTGCTGGGCGACCCCAACACACTGTATCCGAATATGGTGGAAACGCTGAAAGCGGCGGAAATTCTGATCAAGGAAGATTTTCAGGTGATGGTGTACACCTCGGATGACCCGATCATTGCCAGACAACTGGAAGAGATGGGTTGCGTGGCTGTCATGCCACTCGCTTCCTTGATCGGCTCCGGCATGGGCATACTGAATCCGTGGAACCTGCAAATCATCATCGACAACGCAAAAATACCCGTACTGGTCGATGCCGGTGTCGGCACGGCTTCCGATGCGACCATCGCGATGGAGCTGGGTTGCGATGGCGTGCTGATGAACACGGCCATTGCGGCGGCCAGCAATCCCGTGCTGATGGCATCGGCCATGCGCAAAGCCGTCGAAGCCGGACGCGAAGCCTATCTGGCCGGACGCATGGCGAAGAAGCTGTACAGCGCCAGTCCCAGCTCGCCCACGGAAGGCGTCATCGCCCGCACGGAAACAGCGGCAAAAAAACCGTCAGGCATTTGATTGCCCTTCCCGTTACCGGCATTTCATCAATCCATGCAGCAAACCATACGCAGCTTCGTTCTCCGTCAAGGCCGGATATCCAACGCGCAGCGCCGTGCCTGTGAAAACCTGCTGCCCAAATACGGCATTCCATTTAATGAAAACTTGCTGGATTTAGACCAGGTTTTTGGCCGGCAAGCGCCGAAAATACTGGAGATCGGGTTTGGAATGGGAGAGAGCACCGCGGCTATCGCACAGTCGCATCCGGAAAATGATTATCTCGGCATAGAAGTGCATACCCCCGGCGTAGGCAGTCTGCTCAATCAAATCGAACAGCTGGAATTGATGAATCTGCGCATCATTCAGCATGATGCCGTAGCCGTGCTGCAGCATATGCTGCCCGCCGCGTGCTTGAATGGCATTCATATCTTTTTCCCCGATCCCTGGCCAAAAGCCAGGCACCACAAACGCCGCCTGATTCAACCCGCGCTGATTGCCCGTCTATGTCAACATCTGAAGCCGGGAGGTTACATCCACGTTGCCACCGACTGGGAAGACTACGCGATACAAATCCTGCAGGTTCTGCAAAGTGAGCCGCGGCTGAGCAATACCGCAGGCGATTACGCGCCACGCCCGGAATACCGGCCGTTGACCAAGTTTGAGCAAAGGGGACTCAGGCTCGGACATGCCGTATGGGATTTGATTTTTGTGAGGAATTAAAAGCTTGTAATCAGTATCACTGATGAAGCATCCCTTTAAGGTTGTACAACCTTAAAGGGAAATAATACTTGTTTAATCAGACTCAGGTAACCTGATGAAATAATGTTGTTGTGTCCTGATAATAAGCTTTAGCCGGTATCGGGCGCTCAAGACTCTGATGAAAATGCGCCTGATTATGTTTCTTTCTTACGGTACGCAAGAAAACCCAGCAAACCCAATCCGGCGAGTAACATGGCATATATTTCCGGTTCAGGAACTGGAGTTGCTGAATTATCCGCTGCCAGATCGCTGCCATTCGCCATGCCGGGATTGGAATCCGGCTTCCCGGATATGACTTCGCTGTTTACTGGATCTTTTTTCTCACTTTCGGAAAATGCATGATTGCCGTTGCCGAATAATTTCTGATCGCCACTGCCGGGGGATAGCTTGCTTTCTCCCTGAATCGATGATTCCTGATCTTTACTATCCGTTATATTTTTTCCATCAATACCTGAAGCTGCGTGAACCGCGCTTCCCAAGCTTAGGACACTGATTGCGCATAATATGGCGAGCTGTTTTGAATTAAACATAATGATTTTTACCTTCCTGTCAATAATAACTTTTCTTTTAACGGAATCCCGTGATCAGAATTAACAGGAAATCATTATTTTCTACAAAACCCGTATCACCTATTTGTTGATGTGTCAAAACAAAAAAAGCCGATGCTTTCAGATTCTGAAAACACCGGCAAATAAACCATTATTCTGAAATCAGTAACCGGCTAAATTTTAATCAAATTTCCCGGTAACTGTAACTGTATGCAACTGATAGAGACTGAATGCTATAAGCTCAGTTATGTCTTTTTGGCGCGCACTTTTATCTTTACTGAGTCCTGACTGGTTCCTGGTGATCTGAATTTGAATTAAGTCTGGCCTTAATCTTGCGCGTTTGATCAGGCATTTCGCCAGGTTTTGCATATTCGCGCTGTAGCAGCTCCGCAGCTATTTTCCGGTGAAAATCGGCCTGCTTCACGGCGTGTGTGGCTTCTTCCTCGTAATAACGGATATTAGCCTGGGTATGCGATTTAAAATCCTGCCCTTGCCGGCCATAGTAATAGCTATGGTCTTCGTATTCTCCCAGCGATTCTTTTTTTTCTTCGGCTTTTGTTGCCATCTCTTCAGCTAATTTATCGTAGTAATTAGCCAGGTTATTGTGATCGCTATACGTTCTGGCATTCTGCACAATCTTCCCATTATCCGCATGTTGCGCCTCCAGTTGACCCAACTGCGCACAGGCAACCAATAGTGAAAGCACCGGTAAAACTGCAAGATATTTTCCCAGTTTTATGTTCATGATAGTAATGACTCCAAGTAAATCGATACAGGTGCGCATCCTACCGGGTCAATACAATGTTGCATATTGGGGAAACTTTGGTTTTTTACTAAGGGAAACTATTAGGCCATAGCAAAATGATCAAAGTACCTCCGCACAACCATGCAATCATTCACTTTATTGCAGATAACCGGTTGATCGATCATCGGATAAAGAAAAGTCCAATCGAACTTCAAACTCTCCCGCCGTTCTCAAGCCATTCACGGCACTCAGCGGTGAGCGTGCGTGCGCAAGCGGCATCATAGAGTGCCAATTCCTCATCTGTCAGCACATCGCGCCAGCGGTTATTGGTGCCCTTATGGAGAAAGGTTTTCGCCCCGCCCTTCCAGAACTGGCCGCCTGCCGGCGCGTACAACTCGCCCTGACGCCTCATCTCAGTAAAGGAAACCGCTTTAATGATGCCGTCCCAGGCATTCCCGGGCACGTCAATTTCGAGAAATGCAGCGATACGCCTTACTTCACCTTCGGTGTCGTTGAGCATATCACTGTAATGAAACAACTGAATATTTGGCAGGTGGCGGAAATTCCACCAGGATTGAACATTCGAAAGATGCGACCAGTACGGCCAGCCATCGGTTTCCCACTCAAACGAACCACGCGTTATCCAATTGCGCCAAAAAATATGGATATCCTCCGGCGCGGGCGGAAGTTCTTCTCCGGCGCGGCCTGGCAGCATATTCATCAGCATGAGCAATTCTTCCTTCATGCCCGTATAGTGATTCCATAAAGACATAAAAACATCGCGGGCATCACGGGCGATGTAAAGGTACTTCAATTTCTCGTGATAAATCATGCCGTCGAGCGGAAGATGCGTTTTGATAAAGCGGCGATGCTTTTGCGCTTTTAGTTGGTTTAACACCACTTCCAGAGGGACAATCCGCATATCCAGCCACGGCGACATTTCCGCAGGCGGAGCGGGGAAATTTCCGGCGGGAAAGAGAAGATGCGCAACAATCGCTTGCGTCCAGGTTGTACCGGCCTTATACGATGTTGCAATGATAATATCATCAGCGCGCGGCTCGAAATAATCCCAGCGGGTGCTATCGAAATGATGATTCTGATAAACATGGGTGCGTTGAGGCAAATTCGGCATCTTTGTAACCTGTTATGAAATAGAAGAATATTGAATCTTTTTTGTAACGAATGATCCTAACGTACGATCGCATCCACAATGCGTCTAAATACGGGAGACAACAGCAATAGAAGCGCAAAACCGATTGGGAAAGCAATGCTCCATGAGTACAGCCATTTCTCGACAAAAGCACTCGAGAAGCCAAGATTTACCGCAGTTACAGTTGCGGACACACAACCGGTCATCATCGCCGACATCATAAAACAATAAATACAATGCGTTAATATTTTCTGCTTCATGTCAATCCTGCCTTTCCCATAGCGGGTGCTCAAAATCCTGCATTGTACGTAAAGTAAGCCGTTCGGCGCAAAAAACGCAGATCACCTGGTATGGCCCGGAATGAGCGGGCGACTGTTATAAATCTCTCCGCAATAGCTTTGTAACACGGCTATCGACTCGGCACGCATGACTTCGCGCGTCACACTGATTCCTCTTTGCTTCAAATCCTGCTCCCAATCCGGAGAACGAGGGCCTTCATTAAAGCCGATGGCCTGCGCATCTTCCGAACACGCGCCGCAAACAATCGAAGCCACACCTGTCCACAGCAATACACCCAGGCACTGGCAACAAGGCTCAACGCTGGTTACCAGCTCAAACGAACCATGCCCGGCCAGCTCATAACTGCCCAGTGTTTGTTCCGCCAGGGCAAGCGCCATGATTTCCGCGTGCAGCAATGAGGATTTGCCCGGAACAACCCAATTGGCGCCGGGTGCTATGAGTTCACCGGTGCCTTGATTAAAAACAGCCGCACCGAACGGCCCGCCTCCGTATTGCACGCTGGTACGGGCTAAATCAATGACCAGCGCCATTCTTTGATTTATTTCAGGAAAGCTCCGCGGGATACCGTCAGCCCAGATATCCAGCCATTCCGGAATTTTCAGTTTGATATCGTTCCAACGCTTCATAGTGCTTATGCAAACAGCCTTTCTCAAAAATTCCGTCTTACAATAACAGAGATGGCACGAGAACCACAGGGTAAAACAAAAAACAAGACAATCGAGCCTGTTAGACAAAAATCCTGTTATTTACAAAGATACCTTCATTGCGTCCGGATTGCCAAATATGGATTATTCAGAGCTTCCCTTATCATCCGCAAGCTATAAACTCTGCAAATAAATGGCGTCACGATATCAGAATACACATCTTGACAGTCAATAGTCAGATCAAGTCTACTATCGGCCAGCTACTTTAATTTATTTTTCCGTCCTGCTGTAGCTCGAATTTATCCCCGGTTGTCGATCATGAAGGAATCATTGTGGTGTTTTCAGCGCTTAAAAGCTTTAGTTTCATCAGAGTTCTTGGTTATCTCGCTTTTTCCGCAAGCTGGCTGGGGTTTGCTTATTATTCCGGGCGGCTGATTCCGGACCGGCAATTGTGGTTTGCCCTGCTGGTGACGTTGCTGTTTGGATTACCGATTTACTTCGCGGCGATTTATGCCGTGACGATTGAACGAATTTATCGTTCCAGTCAGTTCAAGAAACTGGGCATTCTGCACTGGCTTTTCACCCGGCGGATCCTGGCGTATATCGGGTGGTTGCTGTGGGCGGTTGTTTTCGCATTTTTGTTGTTATTTTATCTGGGCTCCGCTGAAAAACAGGAATGGATCGTCTTCTTTGCCGCCATTCCGGTATTTGCCGTCATTTATGCGGTTTTCTTTCCCATCGCAGCGCGTGAATATAAACCCTACATCGCCGTGCATAAATCACTGGCTTGGTCACGCTGGATGACCGCATTGGCAATGGCGGTGTTTTTTGTGGTATCCGCCAACCACACCGATACAAACCGCCAGTATGCCTCCTTAACGGAGGCGGTTACGCTGGAAAGCCTGAAACTGGATGGCACCACAAACAGCATTCTGATCCTTGAAACCA
>CAZDYN010000139.1:0-6483 GCA_964509635.1 uncultured Nitrosomonas sp.
CAGTATCCAACAGAAAAATCAGTTTTTCGGCATTGAGTGCAATGGCGGTTTCGGTTGCTACATTTTCCATCGTTAAATTAAAGATCTCGCCGGTCGGTGAGTAGCCCAGGGGTGAAATCAGCACCACATCGCCTTGCTCCAGCCGCGCATGGATTGCCTGGGCATTGATTTTGCGAACTTTTCCGGTATGCATTAAATCAATCCCCTGGATAACGCCATGCGGACAGGCGGTGACGAAATTACCGCTGGTGACGCGGATAGCGGCGTTGGCCATGGGCGAATTGGGCAAGCCCATCGACAGCAACGCGGCGATTTCATGGTGCACGCGCCCGACCGATTCCTTGACGCATTGCAGCGCGGCGGGATCGGTTACGCGCATGCCCATGACGGATTGGGTTTCCAGTTGCGATTCATCCAGGCGCAACTGAATTTGCGGACGTGCGCCGTGAACCAGTACCAGGCGGACACCCAGGCTGGCGAGCAGATTGACATCGTGAATGAAGTTGACAAATGCCGCATCGGTGACCATTTCACCGCTAAAACCAATGACGAAGGTTTTACCTCTGAAAGCATTGATATAGGGAGCGACGGAGCGGAACCAGGCAACAAATTCGGCAGGCGTGTTCATGGCAGGTCAGAATACCGCATTGTCATTCATTGAATCCATTAATAATCGCCCCATAAGGTTTGCAGTGCGGCAATCGCCGCCAGAGCCGCGCTTTCCGTGCGCAGGATGCGTTTACCCAAGCGCAGCGCAGTGAAATCGCTATGTAAAATAGCCGCTTCTTCTTCCGGTGTAAATCCGCCTTCAGGTCCGATCACGAGCGCCAGGTTTGCATCGGCGGATGGTTTGGGGATATCTCTTAACCCTTGTGCGGCTGTCGTGGATAGCATAAAGCATAAATCATGGGGCGATTTGCCGGTTTTCTTTTGGCTCAGCCATTGCGGCAATGTAATCAGCGGAAATATCTGCGGTATCCGGTTCCTGCCGCATTGCTCGCAAGCGGAAATGACGATTTTCTGCCAGTGTTGCAGACGCCTGGACGAACGCTCATCGGATAGGTGCACGATACTGCGGGCCGTGGTAACCGGTTGAATGCGAGTGACACCCGATTCCACCGATTTCTGGATGATCCAGTCCATTTTTTCATTGACGCAGATCGCCTGGGCCAGTTCGATATGCAACGGCGATTCCCGCTCAATGTCGCAATATGCGTCAATCAAAACCGCAGTGCTGGATTTGCTGATTACTTCGATATGCGCGGAAAATTCGCCGCCACGGCCGTTGAATAATGTAACCGGGTCACCTTTCTTCAGCCGTAAAACCCGCGCGGCATGATGCTTGTTTTCGGCTGATAATTCGGTCATTTGTCCAATGGCGATTTCGTCAGGGTGGTAGAAGCGTGCATGCATGTTGGGCGAGGTCCGGGCAAGTGGTGAATTCAATAAATGGACTCATGATAATATAGCATGATATGTATCCGGCATTGTCCGTCCGTCATTTTGATTCCGGCGGGCGGCAGGCCGGAGAAGTCTTTTTTGCAATTTTATCGATAGCAGGAGAAAGCAAATGGCAAGTTTGGAAACACCGGTATGTGATTTTGGCTGGAAAGCAATTGATTTTGATTTGCCGGGCGTTGATGGCAAGCGTCATAGCCTGGCTTCGGCGAAAGGTGAGAACGGATTGCTGGTGATGTTTATCTGTAATCATTGCCCGTATGTCAAGGCGGTGCAGGATCGCATTATCCGCGACGTGAATGAACTGAAACCGCATGGTATCAATGCCATCGCGATTATGTCCAACGATCCTGCGGATTATCCTGAGGATTCATTTGAAAATATGATCCTGGTAGCCAAGCAATTAAATTATCCGTTCCCGTATGTGTGGGATGAAACCCAGGAAATAGCCAAACGCTATGGTGCGGTGTGCACGCCCGATTTTTTCGGTTTCAATGGTAAGCTCGAATTGCAATATCGCGGACGCTTGGATGCATCACGCAAAGAAGCGGCGCCAGCTGATGTGCGCCGTGACTTGTTTGAGGCCATGCTGCAAGTTGCCAAAACCGGCCGCGGCCCGGAAGATCAAATTCCCAGTATCGGTTGCTCGATCAAGTGGTGTTCGGAGTTATAGTGCTAGAAAAAGTTATCACGGCTGTTAAAGAGGTTGCCCGGCAAGTCATCATGCCGCGCTATCTGCAAGTAGACCGGCAGATCAAATCGGATGGCAGTTTTTTCACCGAAGCGGATGTCGCGGCACAACATGCGCTGCTCGACGTATTGCAAAAGATCCATCCGGCCGCCGCGATGGGTGAAGAAATGACAAAACAGGAGCAGGAAGCGCAATGGGTCAAGGGAGAATCCGGATTGTGGAGTGTTGATCCGATTGACGGTACTTCCAATTTTCTCAATGGGCTGCCCTATTTCGCCATTTCCGTGGCATTCATGGAGCAGGGGAAAAGTGTTCTGGGCGTGATTTATAATCCGGTAACCGATGAAATGTTTTATGCCACCAAGGGTGGCGGCGCTTTTCTGAATGGCATTGCGCTGCCGCTCAAGAAACATGTGCCAACGTTATCGAGTGCAATGGCGAATGTCGATTTGAAACGGCTTGACCGCAAATTTGCTGCAAAAGTGGCGGCCTATCCGCCGTATGCCTCGCAGCGCAACTATGGCGCCTGCGCGCTTGAATGGTGTTATACCGCTGCGGGCTATTTTGATTTGTATCTGCACGGCGGGCAAAAACCGTGGGATTATGCGGCGGGATCATTGATTCTCGCGGAAGCGGGCGGAAGTATGTGCGGCTTCGATCAAGATGATTATTGGGCGGGTTCGCCATGGCAGCGATCGGTGATCGCGGCATTGGACCCCGGGTTATTTGTGCAGTGGCGCGATTGGGTACGCGAGAATCGCTAGGACACTAACCTAAATGAAAATCATCATTCTGGGTGCCGGCCAGGTCGGCTCATCGGTGGCGGAAAGTCTGGTGAGCGAAGCCAATGATATCACCCTGGTCGATGTTGAGCCAAAGCGGCTGGCATTATTGCAGGATCGCTTGGATTTGCGCACAGTCGTTGGCAATGCCGCTCATCCGTCCGTATTGGTGAATGCCGGTGCGCATGATGCGGATATGATTCTGGCGGTGACCGCGCACGATGAAACCAATTTGGTGGCTTGTAAGCTGGCCGCTACCCTGTTCAACACGCCCACCAGGATTGCACGTATTCGCTCAACCGAATACCTGGCGCACCCGGAAATTTTTTCAACCGGGAACTTTTGTGTTGATTTTGCCATTTCCCCGGAACAGATTCTGACGGCATACATCGAAAAATTGATTGAATTTCCCGAGGCCTTACAGGTGCTTGATTTTGCATTGGGGAAAGTGAGTTTGGTGGCTGTGCGTGCATTAAAAGGCGGGCCGCTGGTTGGGCAGCAACTGCAGCAATTGCGTAAGCATGTGCCTAATGTGGATACGCGCGTGGCAGCCATTTTCCGCAAAGACCGGCCGATTGTTCCCGAAGGCGATACGGTGATCGAAGCAGAAGATGAAGTGTTTTTTATTGCCGCCAGCGAAGATATCCGCACCGTAATGCGGGAGCTGAGGAAGATGGAAAGGCCGGTCAAGCATGTGATGATTGCCGGCGGCGGAAAAATCGGCCGGCGACTCGCTGTCACGCTTGAAAAGGATTATCAGGTCAGGATTATTGAGCGCGACTACCAAACTTGTGAACGTCTGGCGGGTGAGCTGAATGACGCGCTGGTATTACACGGTGATGCAACGGATGAGACCTTGCTGGAAGATGAGAATATCGCCGAGATGGATATGTTTTGCGCGCTGACCAATGATGAAGAGAATAATATTATGTCAGCGCTGCTGGCGAAACGCATGGGAGCGCATAAAGTCATTGCGTTGATCAATCGCCGCGCCTACGTGGATCTGTTGCAGGGCAGCCGCATCGATATCGCTATTTCACCGGCGCAAGTGACGATCGGCTCATTACTGGCCTATGTGCGGCATGGCGATGTTGCAGCAGTGCATAGCTTGCGGCGTGGCGCGGCGGAGGCATTGGAATTGGTGGTGCATGGCGATGCCAGATCATCCAATGTGGTCGGACGCAGAGTGGAAGAAATCAAGCTGCCTAAAGGCGCCACAATTGGCGCTATCGTAAGAGGCATGCCGGATTCCGAAGGAATATTCGGTGAAAATCTGGCTTCTGAGCAGGAAAAGACATTGTTTGAATCGAGCAACTCGATTCGAGTCATCATTGCGCATCATGATACCGTCATCGAACAGGAAGATCATGTGATTTTATTCGTGATTAACAGAAGGATGATCCGCGAAGTGGAAAGACTGTTTCAGGTTAATGTCGGTTTTCTGTAGCCAATGACCGCATGAATCGATTGTTTGCTGTTGTTAATGTGCTTGGCAAGATGGTTCTGGTGTTCGGGCTGACGATGCTGATTCCGCTTGGTTTGGCTCTATGGGGTAATGACGGCGCGCGCTATGTTTTTGAAGAATCCATTCTGATTACGCTGGGTAGCGGTTTGATCATGTGGCTAGTGACGCGGCGCTATCAGCGTGAGCTGCAAACCAGGGACGGTTTCTTGCTGGTTGTGCTGGTCTGGTCTGTATTGCCGGCTTTTGCCATGCTGCCATTATTTCTATTTTTACCGGAGCTCAATCTCAGCATGGCCTATTTTGAGGCTGTATCAGGATTGACGGCAACGGGTGGCACGGTATTGTCAGGGCTGGATGCTTTGCCACCGTCTATCAATTTATGGCGCGGTGAAATTGTTTGGCTTGGCGGCATGGGTTTAATCGTATTGGCCGTGGCGATTTTGCCATTGTTGGGCGTGGGCGGGCGGCAATTGCTGAATGCCGAGATACCGGGACCCATGAAGGAAAATAAGCTGACGCCGCGTATTGCCGAGACAGCCAAGGGGTTGTGGTCTATTTATGCGTGTCTGACATTGATTTGCATCATTGCATATAAGTGGGCTGGCATGAGCTGGTTTGACGCTGTAATGCATGGTTTTACGACACTGGGGTTAGGCGGCTTCTCGTCACATGATGCGAGCTACGGCTACTGGGATTCGCCACTCATAGAATCGGTTGCTATGATTTTTATGCTGATTGCCGGGATAAATTTTGCGACGCATTTTCTGGCTTGGCGGGCAAAAAGCTTAACATCCTATCGTTATGATTCTGAGGCGGGCTGGTATGGCATCATCATTTTAGTCAGTTGCCTGGGATTGGCGTTCTATTTGTGGCTTACCGGCGTTTATATGGAACCGCTGACAGCACTACGTTACGCTGCATTTAACATTATTTCCGTCGCAACAACGGCCGGGTACAGTAATGCCGACTATAGCTTATGGCCAATGTTTGTTCCATTATGGATGCTGTTTTTATCCGGGTTTTGCACTTCTTCGGGTTCAACCGGCGGCGGTATTAAAATGATACGAGCCCGGATTCTGTATCAGCAGGTATATCGTGAGATCATCACTATCATGCATCCCAATGCGGTGATTCCAGCCAAATTGGGTAGGGGTGTGTTATCAAATCGAGTCATTCTTGCGGTTTTGATATTTCTGTTTGTTTATACCGCGAGCATTGTGCTGATGGCACTTGCGCTAACGCTCAGCGGACTGGATGTCATGACATCCTTTTCTGCGGCAGTGGCTTGCATCAATAATCTAGGCCCGGGTCTTGGAGGAATTGGGCCGGCAACGACTTATGCATCCCTGACGGATCTCCAGACATGGATATGCAGCTTTGCCATGCTGCTGGGCAGATTGGAGTTCTTCACAATATTGGCTATATTTACTCCCGCTTTTTGGAGGAAATAAGATTTATTTTTTTACGAGGAAACAAAAAGTAGGAAGACAGAGGAACGATGTGTTGATTGACAGGGCTGCCAGCTAATCATAAAGGAGTGAAAGTGGATAATGCCGGTGTATTAAAAGGTATTAAGGTCATGATGATTGATGATAGTCACACGATCCGGAAAAGTGCGGAAATATTTTTAAGACCATTGGGTTGTGAGGTTGTTCTGGCAGAAGACGGGTTCGAAGCAATGTCAAAAATTGTTGACCATCACCCTGATATTATTTTTATTGACATTACGATGCCACGGCTGGATGGTTATCAAGCCTGTATGTTAATTAAGAAAAACCCTATCTATCAATCTATTCCCGTTATTATGTTATCCAGTAAAGATGGTCTGTTTGATAAAGCGCGCGGAAGA
This sequence comes from uncultured Nitrosomonas sp., assembly GCA_964509635.1. Lineage (GTDB taxonomy): Bacteria > Pseudomonadota > Gammaproteobacteria > Burkholderiales > Nitrosomonadaceae > Nitrosomonas. The sequence continues at coordinate 6,246 of CAZDYN010000139.1, forward strand.
ATGGCCGGCTCAGAAGATTATCTGACAAAACCATTTACCGCGGAGGGTTTAGTGAACATAATACGTAATTACATTTTGTAACAACGATTGGGCGCATAAAATTTTAACAGCCACTATGTTTCAGCTGAGTGAATAGCAATTATCAGAATGTACTTTTAGGATGTTTTATTAATCTTTGTTCAAAAAGGAAAAAATGGTAAATTGTAAGGAAGAGACCCTGAGGATGGGTAGGTGATTT
>CAZDYN010000140.1:0-6459 GCA_964509635.1 uncultured Nitrosomonas sp.
GGCATGGGCGCGGTTTTCCATGTTTGCTCCGAAGAATGGTTTTGATTAATTTTATGCCGTATGCTTTTAAAATAGCTGGTTATGAACGGGTGCTGGAAGCGGCATATCTCATCCAGTGTGCCTGTTACAACGATCTGCTGGTCGGCTAAAACGGCAATCCGGTCGGATAGCGCAGTCAGCGTATCCAGGTCGTGCGTCACCATGACGATGGTCAGATCCATTTCGCTGCGCAAGGCGAGCACTAGTTCGACAAAACTTTCGCTTAATTCGGGATCCAAACCGGCTGTCGGTTCATCGAGAAATAACAGTTCCGGGTCTAACGCCAAGGCGCGTGCCAGGGCGACACGTTTGATCATGCCGCCGGATAAAGCCGCCGGCATTTTATTGGCGTGTTCTGGCTCAATGGCTACCATGTCCAGTTTGATCATCACCAGATCACGGATCGTTTTTTCACTGAGCGTATGCAACTCACGTAAAGGCAGAGCGACATTATCAAATACTGTCAATGCGCTGAATAAGGCGCCTTGCTGAAAAAGCACGCCGGAGCGGCTGCGGATATTTTTTTTCTGCAGATGATTGCCGGGATCATCGCGCGAGCGGCCAAAAATTTTTACGCTGCCTTGGGCGGGTTGCTCCAGGCCAAGCATCAGACGCAGCAATGTTGTTTTTCCGCTGCCGGAACCGCCGATCAACGTCAGTACTTCACCGCGGTAAACGCATAGATTCACATCCTGATGAACCACATGATTGCCAAAGCGGGTTTGCACCGCTTTAATTTCAATAATGCATTTTTGCTTGGTCATGCGTTTAGGTAAGCCCCACATCAGAGAATACAATTGCAAAAATCGCATCGATAATAATAACCACCGTAATGGCCGCTACCACAGAAGAAGTGGTGCCTTCCCCCAGGCTTTCCGTGTTCGGTTTGATCCTCAGGCCGAAATGACAGGCAATCAGCGCGATGATCATGCCGCATACAATCCCTTTGCCAAGTCCGAGCCATAAGTTTGCGATGGGTACCGCATCCGGCAGTGCCGTTAAAAAGTATTGATAATTCAAACCCAATTGTAATTCGGCGGCAACCATTCCGCCCAGCAGTGCAATCGCACTGGTCCACATCACCAGCAATGGCATGGCAATGCCAAGTCCCAGCACTTTGGGTAATATCAGGCGCTGGCTATGCGAGATGCCCATGACTGTCAAAGCATCCAGTTCCTGGGTAACGCGCATGACACCGAGCTGGGCCGTCATGGATGAACCGGAACGGCCGGCTACCAGTATGGCGGCGAGCATCGGTCCCAATTCACGGATGATGCTGATTCCCAGTATATTGATAATAAAGATATCGGCGCCAAATAACTGCAATTGCTTGGAAGAGAGGTAACTTAATACGACGCCGATCAAAAATCCGACCAGCGCCGTGATACCCAGTGCTTGCGCGCCCGTGCGATATAAATTTGCCGAGATTTCGCGCCAGGGGATGTAAACAGGGTGCCGGATCAAGTAAACAACATCCATCAGTAATTGTCCGATCAGTGCGATCAAACCGATGATGTGCTGCCATAAAAGCAGCATCAATCCCCCTAAAGTTGTTATGGGCCAGAGGAAATCCCGGGGTCGGGTTTCCGGCTGTAAAACCGGAAGATGCTCCAGGCGGGCAAACATGCGCTCATGCTCCGGGCGTAATTGCAGATGTCCGGGGCGCCGCGCTTGCCAGATACGCCACAGCATCACGGTGCCGGCGGTATCCATTTGCTGGATGCCGGTTAAATCCCAGAAAAGATTCTTATTCCTGGTCTGAGCGGCAAGCTCGTCCGTTAATGGCTTCAATATGGGTTCCAACGCAGTCAAAGTATAGTTACCCGTCAGGATAATGTGCTGCGAGCCTTCTCTGGTGCAAAGCTGGTACCACTGATTGAGTGCTGGATGAGAATGGCTGGTGCGCATCAATTTGGGCCGGGTCTCACGCATAGGAATGCCAAGTAGAGTTTATACCAATCGGGATTATTAACTGTTCAACGATTTGATGAGGATATCCAGGATAAAGATACCGTCTGTGCCGGATTTAGAACAAGCCATTGTATATCGTTATAGCCGGACAGTTTAATCTGATTAATGGTTTTAAAGGAAGAAGTCCGGGAAGCTGCGGATTTATTTTACCTGCGCGACTTCGGCGCGAGCCAGTGCCGGATTGTCCGCAAAGTAATTTTTAATGCCTAGAAACATGGCGTCCGCCATCTTGTCCTGATAATGTTTGCTGCGTAATTTCTCTTCTTCTTTGGGATTGCTGAGAAAAGCCGTTTCCACCAGAATGGAAGGAATGTCAGGTGATTTGAGCACGGCAAAACCGGCTTGCTCGACATTTCTTTTGTGCAGATGATTGATGCCGCCGAGTTGTTTGAGAACGTATTCAGCCAGTTTGACGCTGTCATTGATGGTTGCATTAAGTGACAAATCCAATAGCAGTTCCTTGATATCCTTTGATTTTGATGTAATGTCTATTCCCCCCATCAAATCGCTGTCCACGCTGTTTTCCTTGTTGGCAAGCCAACTGGCGGTTGTTGATGTTGCGCCGTGTTCGGATAACGTAAACACCGATGAGCCGTGCGCGTGCGATTTGGGGTTGGCATCTGCATGGATCGATACAAACAGATCGGCATTGGCGCGCCGCGCGTTAATGCGGCGTTGCGGGAGCGAAATGTAATAATCGCCGTCCCGGGTCAGAACGGCGCGCATATTCGGTTCCTTGTCGATTCTTTCCTTGAGTCTTCTGGCGATGGCCAAAGTGACATCTTTTTCGTAAGTGCCTTGATTACCCACCGCGCCCGGATCTTTGCCGCCGTGACCGGGATCAATCGCTACGATAATAATCCGCGGTACCATGCTTTTCTGGGGAGCCGTTCCGGGTTTGCGGTTTTGTGCCGCTTGAAAGCCTTTGGGCTGAATGGCTTGATTAAGCTGCTGCTTGGGCGGGTGCGGGTGAACAAGCTGAGCCTGATCTGCTGTTTGTTTATTGACATCCTGTATCAGTGTGGCAACCAAATCATCCAGTAAATCCGTTTCAAAACCGGTACCGGCACTGGAAACGGAATCGATGCGGGCATTCAGGTCCGCCTTGGCGGCTTTATCCGGATGATAAATATCCAGAATCAGGCGATGTGCAAAATTATCTTTGGGTTCGATAACGAATGTGCGTGGCACGACATTTGCCTTCAGATCGAATACCAGCCGGATAACGTGCGGTTTAAACTGTCCGACGCGAATTCTTTGCACAAAAGGATCAATGGCATCCACTTTTTGGGGCAGCGTGGAGAGCACCGGAGAAAGTTTGGTGTGACTTAAATCAATTACCACCCGGTGCGGATTGTCGAGCATGCTCAATTCATACTCGAGCGGCTGATTGGATTCCAATGTAATGCGCGTGTAATCGGGAGTTAGCCCGACACGGACGGATTTTACCGTGGTGTCCGCAGCCAGAGCGGATTGACTTGAAAATATCCAGCAGCATAGAAAGGTCAGAATGAGGGACGCCAGGAAGCCATGTTTTCCGGACACGCCAATGCTGTCATTAAAATAGGCCATCACTTGTTTTTTTGATTGTTGCAATGTATCAAGCATTGTTTTCCTGCCTCTGTGCCAGCCTGGATTTCAATACTGCGGCCGTTGTCAAGAATGTTGAAGAAGATCTGTAGATCAGCTTCCGGCAATAAACCGCCGGCTTTCTCAGGCCATTCCACCAGGCAGATTGAGTCTGAATTAAAATAATCGCGGAAACCGGCTTCTTCCCATTCAAGGTAGTCATTGAACCGATAAAAATCAAAGTGATACAAGTATAACCCAGAGATTTTATAGATTTCAACTAAATTATACGTTGGACTTTTGACTACATGCTGATATCCAAGCCCGTGTAGAATACCGCGCGTTAAAGTCGTTTTGCCTGCACCCAGATTGCCGGTCAGATAAATGGTCAGTCCGGCATGCAGGCAAGCCGCTATTTTTTTACCGAATGCCAGAGTCGCCGTTTCATCAGCGAGATAATACGTAAGGCTTTGTGCAGATTCAGTATCTGTCGAATGTGCGTTATGCAAGAGAGTACCTCAACAAATAAATTACCGGATTATGCAGCCTTGACAGCCGCCATCAAAGCATGGGGCAAGGAACTGGGTTTCCAGGATATCCGTATCGCCGATGCCCATGCGGATATGTCAGCGGTGGAATCCGGCCTATTCACGTGGCTCGATCAAGGATATCACGGCGGCATGGATTATATGGCGAAACATGGCACCAAGCGCACTCGCCCCGCCGAACTTGAGCCGGGAACGCTGCGGATTATTTCCGTATGCATGAATTATGCGCCGCCGGCTGCTAGAAATAGCTGGGATGTCATCAATTCCGGTGAACAGGCCTTTATTTCCCGTTATGCGTTGGGTCGCGATTACCATAAGGTTTTGCGCGCACGCTTACAGAAACTGGCCGACAAAATGACAGCGGCAGCGGGACCCTTTAATTACCGGGTTTTTTCCGACAGCGCACCGGTGATGGAAGTGGCGTGGGCGCAGAAAGCCGGTTTGGGCTGGCGCGGCAAGCATACTTTGCTGCTGTCACGCCAGGCGGGTTCGATGTTTTTTCTCGGTGAAATGTATACCGATCTGCCGTTGCCGGTAGATGAAGGAACCGAAAGTTATTGCGGCAGTTGCACCCGGTGTATCGATATTTGTCCGACACAAGCGATTGTCGCGCCGTATCAGGTCGATGCGCGGCGTTGCATTTCGTATCTGACCATTGAGCTGAAAGACAGCATTCCCGAATCGTTACGTCCGTTGATTGGCAATCGCATTTACGGATGCGATGATTGCCAGTTGGTATGCCCGTGGAATAAATTCGCCAGAATCACGGCTGAAAACGACTTTCATGTGCGCAATGGCTTGGATGATGTGTCGCTGGTCGAGTTGTTCGGTTGGGATCAGGAAACCTTTGAGGCCAGACTGGCTGGCACGCCGATCCGCCGTATCGGTTACCAGCAATGGCTGCGCAATATCGCCGTCGGTCTGGGTAATGCACCTCACTCGAACGAAATTGCTAAAGCATTACAAGCCCGCCTCGATGATACTTCAGCGTTAGTGCGCGAGCATGTGCAATGGGCATTACAACAACAGAATGCAAAAAGAACAGCAACTGAGGAAAACATACCATGAATAAACGATCGGTTATCGGTACGCCGCTGAGCCCCTTGGCGACCAAAGTCATGCTGCTGGGTAGCGGCGAACTCGGCAAGGAAGTGATTATCGCTTTGCAGCGTCTGGGCGTGGAAACCATTGCAGTAGATCGTTATGCCCACGCACCGGGGCACCAGGTGGCGCACCGCGCGCATGTGATCAATATGGCTGATGGACAAGCGTTGCGTGCGCTGATCGAACAGGAACGCCCCGATATCATCGTGCCGGAAATCGAAGCGATTGCTACGGATATGCTGGTGGAAATCGAAAAGATCGGGCTGGCAACGGTTATTCCGACGGCGCGCGCCGCCAAACTGACCATGAATCGCGAGGGAATCCGCTGCCTGGCGGCGGAAAAACTGGGGCTGCCGACTTCGCCGTATGCCTTTGCCAACAGTCTGGATGAACTGCGTACCGCGATTGACAGTAAGATCGGCTATCCCTGCATTGTCAAACCGGTGATGTCATCATCGGGTAAAGGGCAATCACGCATTGACCATGCCGGGGAGGTTGAAGCGGCGTGGAACTACGCCGCGAGCGGCAGCCGCGTCGATCAGGGACGGGTGATTGTCGAGGGCGTGATTCAATTCGATTATGAAATCACGCAACTGACGGTGCGTGCGCTGGATGTAGACGGTACCGTCAAAACGCATTTCTGCGAACCGATCGGGCATGTGCAGGTGCACGGCGATTATGTCGAAAGCTGGCAGCCGCAAGCGATGCCGTCTGTGGCGCTGCAACGCGCGCGCGACATTGCCAAGAAAATAACCGACGATCTGGGCGGCTTAGGTATTTTTGGCGTGGAATTATTCATCAAAGGCGATGACGTCTGGTTCAGCGAAGTCAGTCCGCGCCCGCACGATACCGGCATGGTGACGATGTGCAGCCAGAAGCAGAGCGAATTCGATCTGCATGCGCGCGCCATCCTGGGATTGCCGGTGGATGCCTCGTTGCAGGCGCCGGGCGCCAGCGCGGTGATTTACGGTCAATTGGAAGCGCAAGGCATGGCATTCGCCGGTATCGCCGAAGCGCTCAGCGTGCCGCAAAGCGATTTGCGCCTGTTCGGCAAGCCTGAATCGTTCAAGCGCCGCCGCATGGGGGTTGCCTTGGCCAATGGCGCGGATACGGACGAAGCGCGGAGCCGTGCTAAACTTGCAGCCAGCCGCGTGACACCCATCAAAGAATAATTTAAACAAATTTACCAACAATTAAATAAGGAAAATCATGACGATCGAACAACTCA
>CAZDYN010000141.1:0-6453 GCA_964509635.1 uncultured Nitrosomonas sp.
GACGCACACCAATGTGCCGGTAGTGCCGGTAGCGCATAATGCCGGTGAGTTGTGGGGGAGAAATTCTTTCGTCAAACACCCCGGCACCATCACCGTCAGTATCGGCAAGCCGATTGACCCCACCGGCATGGAAGCGGGTGAATTGAACGCGCAAGTGGAGGCATGGATCGAAGCCGAAATGCTGCGCATCGGTCAGACCAACCCGCAGCAATCCTAGCCGTGCCGACGCAAACCGCCACGCTCAATGGCCGGGAAATCACTTACACACTCAAGCGGTGCAAGCGCAAATCGATTGGCTTAACAATCGATCATCAGGGTTTGCGCATCAGCGTGCCGCTGCAAACCGCGCTCCCCCATGTCGAAACCATTCTGCGGGAAAAAGCGGATTGGATCACACAAAAACTGGAGCAATGGCAAAACAAAAAAAGCCTCGCCCCATGCTGGACGCAGGATGCCGCGTACCCGCTGCTGGGTGAGCCGTGGCGCATCGCGCTGAAACCATCCGGCGAAATCGGAATGACGCGGCAATTACGCAACGACGCAGCGGATGCAGCTTGCGCCGGACAATCCATACCCCAACTCCATCCCCGTCACATCGAAAAATTCGTCATGGCCTGGTATGGCCAGCAGGCGATTACCTGTTTCAAGCGACGCATCGCAATCTATGCACCGGCACTGAATGTGCCTTCCCCACCGTTTCGCCTATCCCAAGCCAAAACCCGCTGGGGAAGCTGCAACAGCCGCGGCCTCATTCACCTCAACTGGCGTTTGATCCAGATGCCGCTGCATTTGGTGGATTACGTCGTGGCGCATGAACTGGCGCATCTGATTGAGATGAATCATTCGAAGGCGTTTTGGGGGTTGGTGGGGAGTGTTTATCCGGAGTATCTGATAGCTCGGAAAGAGCTTAAGAAATATGGTTAACATGGAATTTTGCTAACACATGTGCACAAAAAGTAAGACTTATTCTACTGCTTTAATCTATGTTATGTTTTAAAACGATAGAATGTTTTGATAATCGCGCCTTTACGCATTGAATCTTGCTGAAATATTGTATCGAATCGTAATGAAAAAGGAAGCAAAATGTCAAATGTAAATCCTGATCCCGAATTGTTCGAAACACTCCGCGACACTTTGTTATCCAAATTGGTGAGCGGTGAAGTTTGTATAAGAGAATCTGAAGAAAAATTGGGAGTGAGTCATGACTAAAAGGGTGAGTAGGCCAAAATTGGTAAAGCAACTCTTGGGAAAATGGGATGAGTTCTATTTGAAAAACAATTACCTAGAATCTGTATCCATTGGGGAAGGTGAAAAATTACGTGGTATTCAGAATAGTCGTCTTGATTTTAGATTTCCTATGACTGTCTTATGTGGACCTAACAGCACCGGAAAAACAACTTTTCTTGCTCTTTCAGTATTAGCATTTCATGACAATCAATCTATGACTTTTTCTGGTAGTAATAAAAAAGGTTATTACGATTTTAGTTATTTTTTTGGATTCTCAGAAAGAGAAAAACATAAAGAAGGCATAGTAATAGCATGGCGATATGCTGATGGAAAAGAGGATACATTTGCAAAAGGAAAAGAGCGTTGGTTAAGATACATAAGAAATAACGGTTCTCCTCGTCGCCCTGAACGTGGCACTGAATTTGTTGGCCTATCCAGAATTGTTCCAGCATTTGAGAAACGTGGCTACCAAAGGTTATTTTCTAATATAAAAAAACATAAGCAAAAAACTTGCTCGGATAACTTGTCCGATTATCTTGCAAGAGTAATGGCTAAGCCATATTCATCGATTTTTTCGTATGAAACAAATAATATGGCAGGTACCTATAGGTTAAACGATTACAATCAAACACATACAAGTTTCAATGCTGGCGCAGGAGAGGAATGCCTGACAATAATTCTAGACACTCTGCTTTCTGCAAAAGAAGATTCTGTAATTGCTATTGAAGAAATCGAAATAGGTTTGCATCCAGCAACTATGGAAGCGCTCGTCGATGTGATGCTGGAAATAATATTAAAAAGAAATCTTCAGGTCATCATTACAACTCATTCTCCAGAATTTCTTCGAGCGTGCCCAAAAGAATCTCTCATGTTAGCTGAACGTGCTGGAGACGTTGTTACGTTCACGCATAAGCCAAACATAGAAAATGCAGTTCATAATATTTCTGGGAAATCTAATATAGATTTATTCATTGTCTGTGAGGATGAGTGGGCAGCATGTCTTATTGAAGCCTGTCTTACTAAAAAACAAAGAAACATTGTTCATATACATGGTTATGGTTCAAAAACTGAGCTTATCAAACAAGCAAAGACTATTCAAAAAGCTACAAATACAAAAGTCTTAATAATATGGGATGGTGATGTCAAAGACAATTTACTAAAAGAAATTGAAGAATTAGGTATAAATTGTATTCAAGGAATAAAGCTTCCAGGTAACGGTTCACCAGAAAAATTTATACTAGAGTCGCTTATAGAGGATGAAAGTATTAAAGACCTTATATGCCGTGAGTATGGCGTCGAAGATGCTGATTGGATAGCATTGAAAAATAAGTTATCTGCAATAAAAGATGAGCATGATGTGTTTTATACTCTTGGGGAAGAACTAAGTGTTGATCGATTGCAAGTTGGAAAAAGGATTTGCAAGTTAGTCTGCATCGAAAAAAAAGATTGTTTCAGTAATGTCATTCAAAAGATCGAAAATTTGTTATTTTTAGATGACTTTAAGGGGGTGTAAATAATTTCGTGCTCAATCCGGTTCGAGCTGAGATGCTGACGGAAAATACCAATTTGCTTGCAGCATTCAATGGTGCGTTGAAATCGAATTATGCGGGAACTTCAATGTATTGAACAATACTGGTCGGCTGCGGTACGGGTAGGCCGTCTTCCATCATTCCTTCGATATGCAGTTCTATCGCTGCGCGAATTTCCCGCTCCGTTTCCTCGATAGTTGATCCGGTTGCAACGCATCCCGGCAAATCCGGAACATAGGCCGAAAAGTTATTCCCTGCTTTTTCAACAACGATTGCATAACGCATGACTTACTCCTTGAGTTTTGCTTGCTTAAGTATGCTGCTTAAAGTGCCGGGTGCCAAATCATCGCCAGGTTTACCGGACACTGTTACGCGGCCACTTTTAACAGGATGTTTGAATTGACGATGGCTTCCTCGCGTAGTGGCAAGATACCAGCCATCCTGTTTCAGGATATTCAAAACTTCATTTACTTTCATATTCATACAATATCAGGTTGCAATGGAAAAGTGGTAAACCAATGCAGTCTTAAAACCGGAACCATTCCTTGTATATGTCTGCGATTAACGCTGAATGAGCCAAGTCTCTGGCAAAGCAAGGTAAAGCGTAATCACATCGCACTGAAGTCAATCAAAAGGTACTCTAAGCTCAGTTTTATGTTACTTTCAGCCCCAAAAGTAACATAAGAGATTTGGTATGTTACTTTCCGTAAACAAACTGTCCCTGTAATTTCCGTTTTGCTCAGTTTCCATTTCAGGAATGATATGATTTGATCCTGAATATGAACCAATCGCTGGAGAAATCATGCGTAACTCAGAATCTGAATCCGGTTTGAATTTTAACCTGATCATGCCCATCGCTTTATTAGCGGTTTTATTAGTCGTGCCCTTTTCGATCAATGCGCTGATGCATATGTTGTCGGCCAAAAGGCAATTTAATCCGGTGATCATGAAATTGCCGGTGGATAGCACGGCGATTACGATTCCGTCTTCGGTCAAGCAGTATGAGCCTTTTGACGTGGCGTTAAATCTGGAAACCAGGCAGCTTGCCAAGTTTCTGAACGAGATTGTCGCGTCCGCATCCGAAGGCACTTCGTTGCAGGGGATAACCGGTGTGGTATCGCCGAACATGAAGGCGGAGATTGCCGGGGCAACGTTTGAAATTGACCGGCTGGGGCCGCAAGATCCGCTTTCGGGTTATGGCGGCACGGCAAGCTGGCGCTGGCGGGTTACGCCGGAATCATCCGGCGAGCAGGTATTAAAATTCCAGTTGCATTTATCAACGCAGGATCATGCGCGCCCGGATACTAAAATTCTGGGTCTTGCCGAGGCCAGCTTTTCCGTCCAAGCCAATCTGTCCGAGTGGATCAAGCGGAACGGGTTGTGGATTGCTTTGCTGCTATCGGTTCCCGCAGCGATCATTTTTGCATTGAAGCGCCGTCATGCGCGACAAATTTAACCGGGCGCGATGACCGGTTATTTTTACTGATTTTCATCCGGCGTGCTTGAAAAAAAACCAAAGATCCTTATATCGGTAAACTGAAATGTATTTTTTTGTAACTGTAAAAACGCCGCATTAAGAGTTTATTGATTACAAGTTGAATGAGGCGTTGATGTTGTAGATTCGCACTGTGCTTTTTTAATCAACGAGGAGAAATTTACTATGGCCATTACACGTTATGAACCTTGGGGTTTATTGAGTCAACTGCAAAGAGAACTGGAGCGGGGTGGCGCGGAAGGTTCCACGGCAACGGCGGAATGGGCTCCGGCTGTGGATATCAAGGAAGAAGCCGGTAAATTTGTCATTCATGCGGATATTCCCGGTGTTAAGCCGGAAGAAATCGACATCAGCATGGAAGACGGCGTGCTTACCATCAAAGGCGAAAAGAAATCCGAGAGCAAAACCGAGAAAGAGGGGTACAAGCGTGTCGAACGTACCTACGGTTCCTTCTACCGGCGTTTCAGTTTGCCTGATACGGCAAATGCGGATGCGATTTCGGCATCGTCAAAACACGGTGTGCTGGAGGTAATCATACCGAAGCGCGAAGCTGTGCAACCGAAGAAGATTAATGTGACTTCGGCGGAGTGATTCAATTCAGCCTGTTTTGCCCGGCGCGACACAAAATGGAGCCTGCGGGCTCCATTTTTATTCATACCTGCTTTTGCCAAGCAGGATAAAGCATGACACAATTGCCCCCCTTGTTCTTGGTGAATGCTCTTTTGAAATTCAAAATCAGAAATTCGATTAATCCCGCACTCGGATCCATCCCAATTAAACTGCACTGATGCCGCTCATTACACTGGAAAATGCTTGTCTGGCTTTTGGCCATCATGCCTTGCTCGATCACGCAAGCCTGCAACTGGATCCGGGCGAGCGCGCCGGCTTGATCGGCCGGAATGGCGGGGGTAAATCAAGTCTGCTGCGCGCCCTGGCGGGTGAAATCAAGCTGGATGACGGCAGACTTTGGCGCGCACCCAATTTAAAACTGGCTTTTGTCTCGCAGGAACCGCTGTTGCATCCGGCCAGTACCGTGTATGAAGAAGTCGCCAACGGTCTCGGCAATATCAGCCGGATATTGATGGAATACCACGCTGTCTCGCATGCGTTAAGTGATGCATCGGAAGACACCGAAGCGCTGCTGATCCGTCTGCAAGATCTGCAAGGCGCTTTGGAAGTTGAGGACGGATGGAGCCTGCAAGCGAAAATAGAAACGGTTATCGGCAAACTGAATCTGCCTGCGGATACCTTGATTGAACATCTCTCCGGCGGTTTGAAAAAACGCGTGGCGCTGGCGCGTGCGCTGGTGATATCGCCGGATGTGCTGTTACTGGATGAGCCTACCAATCATCTGGATTTTTCTTCCATCGAATGGCTGGAAGGCTTATTACGGGATTTCCCCGGCAGTGTCTTGTTCATTACCCATGACCGCCGTTTTCTGGATAATGTGGCTACCCGGATTATCGAGCTGGATCGCGGCAGCCTGGAGACTTTTCCCGGTAAATTTTCGGATTATCAGCGCAAGAAAGCTGAAATGATCGAAGTCGAAGCGGTGCATCAGCAGAAATTCGATAAATTCCTGGCGCAGGAAGAAGTCTGGATACGTAAAGGCATTGAAGCGCGGCGCACACGCAATGAAGGCAGGGTGCGCAGATTGGAGTCGTTGCGTCTGGAACGCGCGGCAAGACGGGAAAAGACCGGCAAAGCGAATATCAATGTCGATGCAGGTGAGCGCTCAGGTAAATTGGTCGCCGAACTGGAGCACGTCAATAAAAGCTACGGCGGCAGAATAATCATCAAAGATTTTTCCTGCCGCATCATGCGCGGTGACCGGGTAGGTTTGCTGGGACCCAATGGTGCCGGGAAATCGACATTATTAAAATTGATTCTGGGCGAATTGCAGCCGGATTCCGGCAAAATTCAGCAGGGAACCAAGCTGGCGGTGGCTTATTTTGATCAAATGCGCGAGCAGCTCGATGAAGAAATGGTGTTGACGGATACCATCAGCCAGGGCTCGGACTTTGTCGAGATTAACGGTAAGCGCAAGCATGTCATCAGCTATCTGGAGGATTTCCTGTTTCCTCCGGAGCGCGCCCGCTCACCGGTTAAATCGCTTTCAGGAGGCGAGCGTAACCGGCTGTTGCTGGCGCGGCTGTTTACCCGTCCCGCCAATGTGCTGGTGCTGGATGAGCCCACCAATGA
>CAZDYN010000142.1:0-6433 GCA_964509635.1 uncultured Nitrosomonas sp.
CCCACTGTGGAAATTCCGGATAACCCGCGTACCTCATGCCGAACGCAGCGAGGAATCCGTGAGAGTCCATGCCGTGGATTTTCCGGAACCCATTCCCTTTTTAATCAGAAAGAGCCCAACCATGCAGAGAATTTTTCAATGGATCACCTTGCCGGCGGCCCGGACCCGGCCTGCCATGACCCGGATAACAACCGCATTGCTGCTGATCCTGCTCAGCGCCTGCGCGGCACAGGCGCCGGAAAATCCGTCCCTGCCGCCGCCGCAAGTTGAAGTGATCACGGTGACAACGCAAACCGTTGATGACGAACCGGAATTCATCGGCCAGACGGAAGCGTTCCGTCCGGTGGAAATCCGGCCCCAGGTCAGCGGGATTATCAAGCAGGTTTATTTCACGGAAGGGCGCAATGTGAAAAAAGGCGACCGGCTGTATCTGATCGATCCGGTGCCTTTCAACGCCATTTATCAAAGCAGCAAAGCCAAAGTGGCGCAAGCGCAGGCGCGCCTGAACCAGGCCAGGCAGGATCTGGCGCGCGTCAAGCCGCTGCTGGAAAAACAGGCGGTCAGCAAAAAGAACGTCGATGATGCCGAATCCGAAGTATTGGCGGACAAGGCCGCGCTGGAAGCGGCGCAAAGCGATCTGATCAAAGCCAAATTCGACCTGGACAATACGCTGATCACCGCGCCGGTGAACGGCCGCATCGGCCGCAGCCATTTTTACGAAGGGCGGCTGGTTTCCGCGCAGACGACCCTGCTGACCACCATCGATCAGCTCGATCCCATGTATGTCAATGTCAGTGTGCCGGAAAGCTACCTGCTGCGCCGCCGCCGCGAACTGGCCGAGCAAAAGGTGGAACGGCCCGATATTTTTCAATTGCGCGGCGTCATGACGTTTTCCGATGGCAGCGTGTATCCGCAGGAGGGTGTATTGGATTTCGCCGATGTCGCCTTGCGGCCTGAAACGGGCACTCTGCAAGGGCGCTTCAAGTTCCCCAACCCGCAGGGCGGCGAAGCGCCGGGGCACTCCTATTTTTATCCCGGCCAGTTTGTGCGCATCCGCATCAAGGGCTATATCCGCAACAATGCCGTTCTGATTCCGCAGCGCGCCGTGCAACAGGGGCCCAGCGGTTCCTTTGTGTATGTCATCGATGCGGCAGAGCAGGCCCAGCTGCGTCCGGTACAGGCCAGCGCATGGCGCGGCAAGGAATGGCTGATCGAAAGCGGCTTGCAGCCGGGGGAGCGGGTGGTGGTGGAAGGCTTCTTCCGCATCCTGCCGGGCGTTAAAGTCCATGCCATTCCGTATCAAGAAGAAAAAACCGCCTCTGTTCATCAGTCCGAAGAACCCATCCAGCAGGCTGCGCCATGAGTTCACATTTTTTCATTGACCGGCCTATTTTCGCCTCGGTGCTGTCGATCATCATCGTCGTACTGGGCCTGGTCGCACTACAGACACTGCCGATTGCGCAGTTTCCGCAAATCACCCCGCCGATGGTGCAGATCGATGCCGATTATCCCGGCGCCAGCGCGGAAATCGTGGCGGAAGCGGTCGCGCGTCCGATCGAGGTGCAACTGCCGGGCATCGATAATCTGCTGTATTACGAATCGGTCAGCACCAACGACGGCCACATGATGCTGCGGCTGACGTTCGAGATCGGCACGGATGTGGATATCGCGCAGGTACAGACGCAAAACCGGCAGCGCCTGGCCGAGCCGCAACTGCCGGACGAAGTGCTGCGCCAGGGCATCACCGTGAAAAAGACTTCGCCCGACCTGCTCGCCGTGGTGGCGTTGAGTTCCACCGATCCCAAGCACGACAATGTTTTTCTGTCGAATTACGCGCTGCTGCGCATTCTCGATAGCGTCAAGCGCCTGCCGGGCGTCGGCGATGCCATCATATTCGGCGGCCAGAATTATTCGATGCGGCTCATCCTCGATCCTGTGCGCATGGCGCAACTGAATCTGACGCCAACCGAAATCGCCGCCGTGGTGCGCGAGCAAAACCGCGATTTCCCGGCCGGGCGGATCGGCCGCGAGCCAACTGCCGGCGGCACTGAACTCACCATACCGGTGATTACGCGCGGACGCATGAGCGAGGTCAAGGAATTCGAGGACATGATCGTGCGCGCGTATCCGGACGGCTCCATGGTGCGGCTGCGGGATGTCGCGCGGATAGAGCTGGGCGCGCAGTCGTATGACCTGGAAGGACGCTGGAACGGCAAACCCAATACGTTTCTGCTGACGTTTCTGGCGCCGGGTGCCAATGCGCTCGACACCGTGCGGCGCGTGCGCGAGGAGATGGATCATTTGGCCAAAGGCTTTCCGGCCGGGGTGTCCTACGATATTCCCTACGACACCACCACCTTCATCGATGTCTCCATCCAGGAGGTTCTGAAAACACTGGTTGAAGCCACCTTCCTGGTGATACTGGTGGTTTTTGTTTTTCTGCAAAGCTGGCGCGCCACGCTGATCCCCGCCGTCGCCGTTCCGGTATCGCTGATCGGCACGCTGGCCGGCATGGAGGCGTTGGGATTTTCCATCAACACATTGACCTTGTTCGGCATGGTTCTGGCCATCGGTATCGTCGTCGATGATGCCATCGTGGTGGTGGAAAATGTCGAGCGGCACATGACCAAGGGCGGTCTCTCGCCGCGGGAAGCCGCCAAAAAGGCGATGGATGAAGTCACCGGGCCGGTGATCGCGATCGTGCTGGTGCTGGCGGCGGTATTTGTGCCGGTGGCCTTTCTGGGCGGAATCACCGGCGAGTTGTATAAACAGTTCGCCATTACCATTGCGTTGTCGGTGGCGATATCCGGATTCGTCGCGCTGACCCTGAGTCCGGCACTATGCGCCCTGGTTCTCAAACCCGCCCATGAGGAACCGAAAGGTTTATGGAAACTGTTCAATCGCTCGTTTGACTGGATGCAAACCCGCTATACCGGGGCCGTCGCGATCATACTGAAGCGCTCCGCGATCGCGCTGACGCTTTTTTTACTGCTGCTCGGCGTTATTTTCGGTCTGTTCAGAATCATACCGGGCAGTTTTCTGCCGGAAGAAGACCAGGGTTATTTCATTACCGTCGTGCAGCTGCCGGATGGCGCGTCCATGACGCGCACCAGGGAAGTCTTAAGCAAAATAGAAAGTTATTTTCAGTCGATTCCGGCCGTGCATTCAACCGACACGCTGGCGGGCCAGAATTTTGTTTTCGGCACGCGCGGGGCCAATCAGGCCACGATGTTCGTACCGTTGAACCATTGGAATACGCGCGCAAACGCCGACGAACAAGTGCACGGTCTGATCAGCGCGGCTTTCGAGGAATTTGCCAAAATTCCTGAGGCGCTGGTTCTGGCTTTCAATGCGCCTTCGATCAGCGGGTTGGGTTCTACCGGCGGCTTTTCCGTGCAAATACAAGACCCCGGCGGCGGCGATTTCGCCGGGTTTGCCGCCGTGGCGCAGGAATTTACCGCCAAGGCCATGGAACATCCGGCGATTGCAGTGGCCAGCACGAATTTCCGCGTCAGCGCGCCACGCCTGTTCGCCACGGTAGACCGTGAACGTGCCAAGGCATTGGGCGTGCCGATTTCGGAAATATTCGATACCATGCAGGCGTATTTCGGCAACCTGTATATCAACGATTTTGTAAAATTCGGGCGTATTTACCGGGTGCAGACGGAAGCCATGCCTGAATACCGCTCGAATCCCGATGACATCAGCAAAATCTATGTGCGCGCGCAGACCGGATCGAAGTCCACCATGATCCCGCTGGATTCCGTTGTCACCACTGAATTTAACAGCGGCCCCGATCCGGTGACGCATTTCAACGGTTTCAATTCCGCGCTGGTACTGGGCGGAGCAACGCCGGGATACAGTTCGGGCCAGGCGCTGGCCGCATTGCAGCAAGTGGCCGATGAAATTCTGACGCCGCGCGGCTATACCCTCGACTGGAGCGGTATATCGTTCCAGGAACGCAAGGCGGGCGGGCAATCCGTCATGGTATTCGCGTTTGCCTTGCTGATGGTCTTTCTGGTGCTGGCCGCCCTCTATGAAAGCTGGTCGATTCCGATGGCGGTGATTCTGGCGATTCCGTTCGGCATACTGGGCGCGCTGCTGGCGATCTGGACGCGCGATTTGAGCAATGACATTTATTTCCAGATCGGCCTGGTGACTTTGATCGGACTGGCCGCTAAAAACGCGATTCTGATCGTCGAGTTCGCCAACCAGCGCTACGCCGCCGGTGTAACGCTCACCGATGCCGCGCTGGAAGCCGCGCGTTTGCGTTTCCGGCCGATTATCATGACCTCGATGGCGTTTATTCTCGGCGTGTTTCCATTGGTGGTCGCATCCGGAGCGGGCGCGGCCAGCCGCCATTCCATCGGCACCGGCGTATTCGGCGGCATGCTGGCGGCAACGTTCCTGGCGATCTTTTTTGTCCCGCTGTTCTTTGTCGTGATCGGTAAAATGGCGCGCCGCAACCGTCAGCCGATAGCTGAAAGCAAACAAGTGGCAGAAAGCCATATCGCGCAACAGGAGCATTCAATGAACGATTCAAAAGATACGAACCGGAGAGCAGGCAATGATTGACAGCAGGGCAACAACCTTATTTCAACAAAGCCTCGCAACCGCATTCGCTTTGCTGATCGCCGCCAGCGCCATGGCGCAGGAGGGTCCGCAGCCACGCCTGCCCGCGGTGGAGCTGACAGCCGGCATGTACGTCATCCAGGCGGAAGTGGCGCGAACCCACAACGAGCAAAGCGTTGGCCTGATGCACCGCCGGTCGATGGGCGTTAATGAGGGGATGCTGTTTGTTTACGATAGCCCGCAAGTGCGCTGCTATTGGATGCGCAACACATTGATACCGCTCACCATCGCGTTCGCTGATGATGATGGCACCATCGTGAGCCTTAAAGACATGCAACCCCGGAGCGAGCAATCGCACTGCTCAACCCGGCCGGTGCGCTATGCGCTGGAAATGAATCAGGGCTGGTTCAAAGAGCGGGGCTTAAAACCCGGCTTCAAGCTGCGCGGGGTTCCGTTCTTTCCAGCGTCTGCGCCATGAGTTTGCCGGATAGCTTGTAACAGGCGTTGAAAAACGTTTTCGAAGCAGCCGGTACAAGGCAAAAACAGGCGAAAAAGCGCAGTTTATACGTGATAAATGAGCATTTTGAGCCTGTTTTTAACACCGTACGGCAACGCAGATAGTTTCTCACGACTGCTAGCGCCCCGTCCCCCGGCAGCACGGCGAGGCTCAGCAAAACGCTGGCGGGTTGAAGGTGCAAAACCGGCATTCGCAGGTTTTTGCCCGGCCGGTTTGTTACCGCTTTGGTTTCTGGGCGGATTACGCGAGGATGAGGCACCACGCGCTCCACTGCTGCGTTCATTTTTCAGGGGCTCGGGTTTAATGCGCGGGTCCGGTTCAAAACCGGCAATCACCTGACTGGTCAATTCATGCTTGACCAGCCTCTCGATCCCTGAAAGCAGTTTAAGTTCATCGACACACACCAGCGATACCGCATCGCCTTCCGCTCCGGCACGGCCAGTGCGGCCAATGCGGTGAACATAATCCTCGGCCACATGGGGCAGCTCAAAGTTGACAACATGCGGCAGCTCATTGATATCAATACCGCGCGCGGCGATATCGGTTGCAACCAGTACTTGCAGGCTGCCCGACTTGAATTTCGCCAAGGCCTGCGTGCGTGCCGACTGGCTTTTGTTACCATGGATGGCCAGCGAGGGAATGCCGCTGGCGATCAGAAACTCAGTCAATTTATTGGCGCCGTGTTTGGTGCGCGTAAATACCAGTACCTGCGACCAGCGGTGTTGCTTGATCAAATGCGCCAGCAGTTCCCGCTTGCGGTCACGGTCCACGGGATGCACCACATGCGTCACTTTGTCGGCAATCGCATTACGGCGCGCCGCTTCGATCATTACCGGCTTGTTCAGCAGATTATCCGCCAGCGCCCGGATTTCATCCGAGAACGTCGCCGAGAATAATAAATTCTGCCGTTGCCTGGGCAGTAATGCGAGGATCTTTTTAATATCCCGGATAAATCCCATGTCGAGCATGCGATCGGCTTCATCCAGCACAAGAATTTCAACCTGCGACAAGCTCAGCGTTTCCTGCTGCACATGATCCAGCAGTCGCCCCGGCGTAGCCACCAGAATATCCACGCGGCTTTTCAGGCGGGTGATCTGCGGATTGATGCTCACGCCGCCGATCATGATCATCGAACTTAGTTTCAGGTATTTGCCATATTCGCGCACGCTTTCTTCCACCTGTGCCGCGAGTTCGCGCGTGGGAACAAGAATGAGCGCCCGTACCGGCGGGCGTCCGCTGGACGGTCCCTTGATACTTTTATCGGACAGGCGGTGCAGGATAGGCAATGTAAAACCGGCGGTTTTGCCGGTACCGGTTTGCGCGCCGGCAAGCAGGTCGCCGCCA
>CAZDYN010000143.1:0-6412 GCA_964509635.1 uncultured Nitrosomonas sp.
TACCGGCCTGTCACGCCGGGGGTCGCGGGTTCGAGTCCCGTCCACTCCGCCAAATAAAGAAATGTGTCAATCAGTAGTAGAATCAGCTTGCAGTATAAAAATCCTTCGGTTGTATTTTTTACTTTCTAGTATTTTCAGGCTCTAATTGTGTTTGATTTCGTCAATCGTAAAAAACGTGTCGTTCAAGTCATCATGGGATTGGCAGTGTTGCCATTTTTGTTTTGGGGCGTTGAATCATATCGTGATAAAGGGGGCGAAGGCTATGTGGCGATAGTTGACGGAGAAGAAATCCCGCGCCGTGAGTACGAACAAGCATTGCGTGATCATCACGAAAGAATGCGTTCCATGCTTGGTGCTAACTTCGATAGTGCAATGCTTGATACTTTTGAAGTGAGAAGCTCGGTGTTGGAAAGGCTTATCCAGCAACGTTTATTGCAGCGGGAAGCAATTGATAACGGATTTATTGTTCTGGATTCGTATCTTGTGAAGACGATCCGGGATGTGCCCGCGTTTCAAAGAGACAATAAATTCTCCAAGCAACAATATGAGGAATTGTTACGTAATCAGGGGTTGACTCCGGCGGTATTCGAGTCTCGTGTGCGCCAGGAGCTTTTGCTGCAGCAATTGCTGGATGGTTACAGTGAGAATGGATTCGCGCCTAAATCGGTTGCCGAGCGAGTGCAATATCTCAGTGAAGTGCAGCGTGAGATCAATCTATCACAAACTACGCCCGAACAATTTTTATCGGAAGTGACGCCAGACGAAGCGGATATTATTGCTTATTATGAGCAGCATAAAGCAGATTTTGATTTGCCTGAACGTGCACGTATTGAGTATCTCGTTTTGTCTCTGGATGCTGTAGCCAAAAATGAATCAGTGAGCGATGATGCCATTAATGCTTATTTTTCAGAACATCAAGATGAGTTTGGTCAATCTGAAGAACGTAAAGCCAGTCACATTCTGATCAGTGTATCCGCCGATGCATCTGATGAAGAAAAACAGGCTGCAAGAGAAAAAGCTGAGGAAATATTGGATCAAGTTAGGCAAAATCCGGAGCAATTCGCAGAAATTGCTAAGGAGCGGTCGGACGATCCTGGTTCAGCGTCACGTGGTGGAGATCTGGGTTTCTTCGGTCGCGGTGTCATGGTTAAGTCTTTTGAAGATAAAATTTTTTCAATGCAACTAGATGAAATCAGCGATATTGTTGAGACAGATTTTGGTTTTCATGTAATTAAACCGACTGCTATAAAGGAAGAGAGGCGCCCGGATCTCGAAGAAGTGCGGGAGCAAATCGGGCAGAAGCTTAAACTTGAGATGGTAAGTGGAATTTTTGGAGAGATTGTTGAAGATTTCAGTAATGTTGTCTATGAGCAAGATGATAGTTTTCAGGTTGCGGCTGAAAAATTTGAATTGACAATACAGAAAAGCGATTGGATTACAAGAAATTCAACTGAACCAGCTATTCTTGCTAATGAAAAACTATTGTCGGCAATTTTTTCAGATGACAGTATTGCAAATCATCGCAACACTGAAGCCGTTGAAGTAAAGCCTGATACATTTGTTTCCGCGCGCATTATTGAACATAAAGCGGCTACCGCGCAATCACTTATGGTTGTCAGAGATCAAATCGTGGAAAAGCTCAAGGAGCAGATGGCTAAGGCGAAGGCCGTGGAAGAAGGGCAAGCAAAGCTTGCTGCCTTACAAGCAGGGGATGATGTTGATGTCGCCTGGAGTGATGCGCAAGAAGTCTCTTATATGCAATCGCAAGGATTGGATCATGAAACGTTGCGGGCTATTTTTAGAGCAGAAACGAATAACCTGCCGGTTTTCACAGGAACAGCGAATCCGAAAGGTGGATTTAATTTGATACGAATCAATAAAGTTGCAGAGCCTAAATCGGTGGAAAAAACAAAACTTGATAACTTTACTAGACAATTGCAGCAAATGATTACGCAAGAGGAAATGTCTTCGTATTTAGCTGCGGTAAGACAGCGGTATGATGTAAAAGTTAAACAAAATAACTTCTAAAATTTATTACCGCTGTTGTGTGGTGTAAATTCTTCTCTACTCGCTGAGATTAAATGCGACAGTATTAAAGCCCGCATCTACATATGTGATCTCTCCGGTAATGCCGCTGGCCAGATCACTACACAAGAAGGCGGCAACATTGCCAACTTCATCAATGGTTACATTGCGGCGTAATGGCGCAACCTTTTCAGTATAACCTAATAATTTACCAAAATTTCCGATACCAGCAGCTGCCAAGGTTTTGATTGGACCGGCCGAGATGGCGTTCACGCGTATGCCTTTAGGGCCAAGACTGGAGGCCATGAAACGAACATTCGCTTCCAGGCTGGCTTTAGCTAAACCCATGACATTGTAGTTGGGCATGACCCGGATTGCGCCTAGATAGCTCAATGTCAACAGAGAACCGTTCCGGTTCTGCATCAAAGGCAGAGCAGCTTTGGCAAGTGCGGAGAAACTATAAGCACTGATATCATGCGCAATGCGAAAAGCTTCTCTATTGACACTTTCCAGAAAATCGCCGGATAAAGCTTCACGCGGAGCAAAAGCGATGGAATGGATGATGCAATCCAATCCATCCCAATGTTTTTGCAGATTTTCAAAACACGACGCGATTTCATTGTCGCTGGCTACATCACAGGGGAATAACAAATCACTATCAAATTCGGCAGCCAGTTTTTCCACACGGGCGCGAACCTCATCTCCCTGATAAGTAAAGGCAAGTGCAGCGCCTTCGCGTTTCATTGCTTTGGCGATACCATAAGCAATTGATCGATTGCTAAGTAATCCGGTAATGAGTACATGCTTATTTGAAAGAAAGCCCATACATTTTCCTTGTAAAATTGAGCAAATTGGCAAATTATAGCCGAAGGGCGGTATCAGGTGGAGTGGTGTGAGAGAGATATGGAAAAGTAAGTGTCATTTTGTTAAATACAAACGGATTCCTGTAAATTGGATTTGCAATGATTGAGCGGGTTATTACATTCTGGTTATTGATTATTCAGATAGTTCTTCTTGCTGCATGCAGTGAGCATCGGTGGAATAATCCTTATGCGGCAGCGGATGAAGAGAAAAATATACTTTATACAGTATTTACTGAACGTCCTAAGCATCTTGATCCGGTGCAATCCTATAGTTCCAATGAAATCCAATTTACTGCCCAGATATATGAGCCTCCGCTGCAGTATCATTATTTAAAACGGCCTTTTGTTTTAATTCCGGCGACGGCGAATGAAATGCCCGCTGTGAAATATTTTGATGGAAAAGGGGATCAATTGCCTGATGATGTCCAACCATCCGCTATCGCTTATAGCGTTTATGAAATCTCAATCAGGCCAGGGATTCTTTTTCAACCCCATCCCGCATTAGCCAGTAATGCGCAAGGAGACTGGTTGTATCACAATTTAAGAGAACAGGAATTGGCATCGATATTCAGATTATCCGATTTTTCTCAAACGGGAACGAGGGAATTGGTGGCAGAAGATTATGTATACCAAATAAAGCGATTAGCACATCCAAGATTGCACTCGCCGATATATGGACTCATGGAGGATTACATAGTCGGACTTAAAGATTATGCCAATGTATTAAAACAGGCTGATCAAAATCGGCAGGAAGCGGAAACATTTCTTGATCTGAGAAATTACGCGCTGGAAGGTGTGCAAATAATCGATAAATATACTTATCAGATAAGAATAAAAGGTAAATACCCGCAATTTATCTACTGGCTGGCAATGCCTTTCTTTGCGCCCATTCCT
Organism: uncultured Nitrosomonas sp.; assembly: GCA_964509635.1. Taxonomy (GTDB): domain Bacteria; phylum Pseudomonadota; class Gammaproteobacteria; order Burkholderiales; family Nitrosomonadaceae; genus Nitrosomonas. The sequence continues at coordinate 3,783 of CAZDYN010000143.1, forward strand.
TGGGAAGCTGATCGCTTTTATTCGCAGCAGGATTTGGTGAAAAAAAACATTACGCTTGATTGGTATCCGGTTGGCACGGGCCCTTATATGCTAACTGAAAATGATCCCAATTTGAGAATGGTGCTGGAGAAGAATCCGAATTTTCATGATGAATACTATCCGGGTGAAAGTATGCCGGGAGATGAAGAGAAGGGATTGTTGGCGGATGCCGGCAAAAAATTGCCATTTATCGATAAAATTGTTTTTATCCGGGAAAAGGAAAGTATTCCAAGATGGAATAAGTTTTTGCAGGGCTATTATGATGCTACCGGTATTGGTTCGGATAGTTTTGATCAAGCGATTCAATTGGTAGGCCAAGGTGAAGCAACGGTTACAGAGACCATGGCAGAGCAAGGAATAAGACTGGAGACAACTGTGGCTGTATCAACTTATTACGTTGGTTTTAATATGCTCGATCCGGTAGTGGGTGGAAGTAACGAACGTGAACGCGAATCGGCCAGAAAGCTCAGACAGGCAATTTCGATCGCAGTTGATTATGAGGAATTTATTTCGATTTTTGCAAATGGTCGAGGAATGCCGGCTCAAAGCCCTATTTCTCCAGGTATTACAGGTTATCGTGATGGTAAGGAAGGGATCAATCCCGTAGTGTATGACTGGATTCATGATCAGCCGCAACGTAAGCCAATATTGGTTGCAAAAACGTTGCTCGCTGAGGCGGGATATCCGGATGGAATAGATCTGCGTACCGGAGCGCCGCTTATTTTATATTTTGATGTGACGGCACGTAGCGCTGAAGACAGATCACGGCTCGACTGGATGCGAAAACAGTTTCAGAAATTGAATATACAATTGGTAATCAGAAGTACTGATTACAACCGCTTTCAGGATAAGATACGCAAAGGAAATGCACAAATATTTGAATGGGGGTGGAATGCGGACTATCCTGATCCGGAGAATTTTTTATTTTTGTTGTACGGACCGCAACGAAAAGTAGGGAATAGCGGCGAGAATGCAGCTAATTATGATAATGCTGAATACAATCGACTATTTGAGCAGATGAAAAATATGGAAGATGGATCCGTCCGGCAGTTGATCATTGATCGTATGATTGAGATATTGCGTTACGATGCGCCTTGGCTGTGGGGGTATCATCCGAAAGATTATGGTCTATATCATTCCTGGTATCAGAATGTCAAGCCCAACAGAATATCGAATAATAATCTAAAATATTTCAAAATCGATACCAATCAGAGAGCGCAAAAACGGCGTGAATGGAATGAGCCGGTAATATGGCCAATTATATTGGTGATGATAGTAACAATCATTGGTCTTATACCCGCCATGGCGGCTGTTAACCGCCACGAAAACAGTACTGCGTTAAGTACTTCAGAAAATTGAAGCTGCAATGGCGTATCGACGATGCTGAGTTATATTTTTAGGCGTATTTTTTATGCTATACCCATACTTGTCGGGGTTAACCTGATTACATTTACTTTGTTCTTTGTAGTAAATACTCCGGATGATATGGCGCGTATGCAATTGGGTATTAAATATGTGACACCTGAAGCGATTGAAAAATGGAAGGCGGATCGAGGTTATGATAAGCCTCTATTATTTAACTGTGAAGCTGAGAAGCTGCAAAAAATAACCCATACCGTTTTTTTTGAGAAATCGATTTCGATGTTTGTTTTCGAATTCGGGAGGGCTGATGATGGGCGTGATATTGCGCAGGAAATAAAGTCGCGCATGGTTCCGAGTCTTGCCATCGCGTTGCCTGTATTTGTCCTGGGATTAATTGTGCATATTACTTTTGCATTGCTAATGGTTTTTTTTCGTGCCACCTACATCGATTTCTGGGGAGTGGTTTTGTGTGTGGCGTTGATGTCGGTTTCCAGCTTGTTTTATATTATCGCAGGCCAATTTGTAATCAGTAAACTCTGGCATTGGATGCCGATATCCGGGTATGGAACTGGACTGGATGCAACCAAGTTCATAGTGTTGCCGGTTATAATTGGCGTTATCAGTAGTGCTGGGGCTAATGTACGCTGGTATCGCACAATATTTCTGGAGGAAATGAATAAGGAGTATGTGCGCACAGCCAGAGCAAAAGGCTTATCGGAACGTATTGTTCTGCTCAAGCATGTGTTTAAGAATGCACTGATTCCCATTTTGACAGGCGCGGTTGTCGTAGTGCCTTTATTATTTCTGGGCAGCTTGCTGGTTGAATCATTTTTTGGTATTCCCGGGCTGGGAAGCTATACCATTGATGCGATAAATTCGCAGGATTTTGCGATTGTGAGGGCGATGGTATTTTTGGGTTCGGTGCTGTATATCGTGGGTTTGATCTTAACCGATGTGTCTTATACGCTGGCAGATCCAAGAATTCGAGTAGCATAGCTAGAGAAGAAGGCTGGATTAGTTAGTCTGTTGATCTAAAATATGAAAATACATATAGAGGCCATGGATAAATAGGATATTCCAGTAAGAATTTATAGTCGGAATAGTGTCGTATAGGTCACTTAGAGTAAAACTAGATTGACTTATGCGGGAAATATATTCATAATCATCGGTTTCGTTTGGAGGGGTTCCCGAGCGGTCAAAGGGATCAGACTGTAAATCTGACGGCTCTG
>CAZDYN010000144.1:0-6309 GCA_964509635.1 uncultured Nitrosomonas sp.
GGCTGGTTGAAAATATCAAGCCGTTTGCCAAGCGTACTTTGCGTCCTGAAGTGCTCACCGGAATTGGCGGTTTTGGCGCGCTGTTTGAAATTTCCAGGAAATATCAGAATCCCGTGCTGGTTTCCGGAACCGATGGCGTAGGCACCAAGCTCAAACTGGCTTTTCAACTCGACCGGCATGACAGCATCGGCATTGATCTGGTGGCGATGAGTGTGAACGATATTCTGGTGCAGGGCGCAGAGCCTTTATTTTTCCTGGATTACTTCGCTTGCGGCAAATTGAATGTGGCAACCGCAACCGCGGTGATCAGCGGGATCGCCCGAGGCTGCGAGCAGGCCGGATGTGCGTTGATTGGCGGTGAAACGGCTGAAATGCCGGGCATGTATCCGCACAATGAATATGATCTCGCCGGATTCGCCGTGGGTGTTGTCGAGAAAGACCGGATTATCAGCGGCGCCACGATACAGGCAGGTGATAGTGTGCTGGGGCTCGCATCCAGTGGCGCGCATTCCAATGGCTATTCACTGATCCGCAAAATTATCGAAAATAATCGCGTCGATTTAGCCGCGGATTTTCATGACCAAACACTTGCAGATACCATCATGGCGCCAACGCGCATTTATGTAAAATCACTGCTGGCATTGATCCGTCAATTGCCGGTTAAAGGGCTGGCGCACATTACCGGCGGCGGCTTGGTTGAGAACGTGCCGCGTATTCTGCCGGATCAGCTCATGGCGGTATTGCAGAAAGATGCATGGGAGATGCCGCCATTATTCCACTGGCTGCAACAACAGGGTAACATCACTGATCATGAAATGGCACGTGTGTTTAATTGCGGCATTGGCATGGTGATTGTCGTCGCGCCTGATCATGTCGAAAACGCCATGCACAATTTGCGCGCTTCCGGAGAGACCGTGTGGCAGATCGGTGAAATCAAACCGCGCATGACTCATCAAGCGCCTACCGTTTTAGTATAATTGTCATTCCTTGCAACAGCACGATGAAATCACTGGTCATTCTGATCTCCGGCCGCGGCAGCAATATGCAGGCGCTGCTGGAGGCTAAATTCCAGGTGGATCGGGACTGGAAATTGCCCGGAAATACGGCGCGGAAACCAGCGTCATCGACCACCGTGCTTTTCCCGACCGCCAATCGTTTGATGCCGCTCTGGCAGACAGAATAGAGGCCTGTCAGCCGAAACTGATTGCGCTGGCCGGTTTCATGCGTATACTAAGCGATCGCTTTGTGCAACGCTATCAAGACCGGATAATGAATATCCATCCTTCATTATTGCCCGCATTTCCCGGTCTGGGAACACATGCGCGCGCGCTGCAAGAAGGTATTAAAATTCATGGTTGCACGGTTCATTTCGTTACGCCGCAACTTGATCATGGCCCTATCGTGATTCAAGCCGCCATACCGGTATTATCCTGCGATACCGAGGAAACGCTGGCTGTCCGGGTTCTGCAGCAGGAACATCGCATTTACCCTCAAGCTGTGCGCTGGTTTATGGAAGACCGGATCCGGTTGAACGAAAATCGCGTTGAGGTAATCGATTCCAGTGTCAATGAGGTAGCGCTTTATTCGCCAGGATTATCCGGATGAAATTCATATCGTCGTTTTTTCTTTTTCTGCTGTGGATACTCGGCTTCCCGGCATGTGCAACTGACATGCCGTCGCGTATTGAAATCAGCTACAGCGTTAAAACGGATATCGGTGAAGGGGAAATCACGGAGGTGATTGAGGTGAAGCACACCGATGGCGGATATCGTTATACGATCAACAGCAAAGCACAAGCTACCGGTGTATATAAACTCATCGAGCCCAACAGCATCGTGCGCCGCAGCGAAGGAATCATCACCAGAAAGGGATTGCAGCCATTCCGCGCCTATGAAAAACGCGGCAAAAAAGAGCCCAGTCTGGCGATATTCGACTGGAAGAATCATCTCATTACGCTGCAACACAACGGCCAAGCAGCGCAGGAGAAATTACCCGAAGGCACGTTGGATCGCTTGAGCTTGTCGTACAACTTCATATTCACCGCCCCCCCTGAACATCATGTGGAACGCCATGTCACCAACGACCTGACTCTGCGGTTATCGCGCTATACCGTGACGGAAGAAATTCTCGATACCCCGCTCGGCGAAATGGAAACGATTGTTCTGACCCGGCAGGAAGAAAAAAACTCCAAGCTGAAAAGGAAACTATGGCTCGCGCTGAACAACCGCATGTTGCCAGTGCGCATCGTTTCGGTGGAAGACAATGGCCGCGAAATCGATAAAATCGTGACCGGAATTAACATCAGTTACAAAGCCGGTCATTGATCCGGTCTGTTAGCTGACACAACACACATCAGGAAATCAATGCATTTAACCCCTTTTCAATTGGACGCAGCCATTGTTGCTCTGCGCACCGTTCTACCGCTGGAATACCCCGCCGATGCGATTCTGCGCCGCTTCTTCCAGGAAAACCCGATGCTCGGCGCACAGGACCGCGCATTCATCGCCGAAACCGTCTTTGGCATATTACGCCACCGTTTTTTCCTTGAAAGCCTGACCGAAAAACTGATCACGCCACGCGCACTGGTACTCGCTTATCTGGTTAAATTTAAAGGGATTAATTTACGCGAACTGGCTTCACTGATCAGTGAGACGGAAACAAAATGGCTGTCAGAAATCAAGGCCGTCAAAGCGGATACGCAATCCTTGGCTGTTCAGGCAGAGTTCCCCGCATGGCTGGTGGAGAAACTACAACAGTGCATGCCGGATAACGACATTCTGAATCTCGGACTGTCGTTGCAAAAACCGGCGCCGCTTGATTTGCGGGTTAATACCTTCCTTGCCAAACGCACCGAGGTGCTTGAAACACTTAGGCAGGAAGGCATAGAGGCCGAGGAAACGCCTTACTCCCCGTGCGGCATCCGCCTGGCGGGCAAACCCGCCATCAATCGTCATGCACTCTTTTTATCCGGAAAAATCGAAGTGCAGGATGAAGGCAGTCAATTACTCGGATATCTGCTCGCCCCCAAACGGGGGGAAATGGTGGTCGACTTCTGCGCCGGTGCTGGCGGCAAGTCTCTGCTATTGGGCGCCCTGATGAATTCAAAAGGGCGTCTTTATGCTTTTGATGTTTCGGAAAAACGATTGAGCAACCTGAAACCGCGCTTCAAGCGTTCCGGTTTATCCAATTTACATGTACAGCGTATCGCAAACGAGAACGACATCAAAATCAAAAGATTATATGGAAAGATAGACCGCGTGCTGGTGGATGCGCCGTGCAGCGGGCTCGGCACCTTGCGGCGCAATCCGGATTTGAAATGGCGTCAATCCCCGCGCAGCATCGAGGAACTCAAAACCAAACAGGCCGCCATTCTTTCCGCAGCGGCCGGTTTGCTCAAGCCGGGCGGCCGTCTGGTATACGCGACGTGCAGTTTCCTGGCGGAAGAAAATCAGGAGATCATTGATAGTTTTCTGGCCGCACAGCCGCAATTTACCTTGTTAAATTGTGCGGAACTGCTGATGCAGCAAAAAATCCCGCTCGATACCGGAAATTTTTTGCAGCTATCCCCTCAATTGCATCAAACCGATGGCTTCTTTGCTGCGGCTTTAACACGCATTGAAGCAGCGAAACCGGAATGAAGCATTAAACAACGCTTTCTTTCCTTTTGCCGGGTGAATGCAATAAAACCGGAAGAATAATCAACACACACACCAGCGTCAGCAACAAACCGATTGTCAGCAGCAATCCCATACTGGAAGTACCCTGGTGCGTGGAAAATACCAAGCTGCCGAAACCCACCAGCGTTGTCAGCGCGCTATAAAAAACGGCGCGCGCGGTACTGGTATGCAATAAGCTCTCATAAACCGGGCCCGTGCTGCGGCTCCGATGCACCATATGAATACTGCTGTCAATACCGATCCCCAGCAATAGCGGCAGAGCGATAATATTGGCAAAATTGAATGACAATCCGAACAAAACTGTGCCAGCAACTGTGAACAAAGCTGTCAGTAACAGCGGTATCAATACCAGCACTGTCGCAGAAACACTTCTGAGCATCAGCCATAGCGTCACTATCACCCCCAGCAGTGTCAAGGTGAAAGCATGGATAAAAGCATCCACCACGGCTTCGCCGGCCTCCAGACTGATTACCGGCACCCCGGTCGCGTCCGGCGCTATCTGTTGCACCGCGCGAACGAATCTACGCAATGCATCATTATCGTTAATATTCTCTGACGGATAAACCGCTATGCGATACACTCCATCGCCGCTATGCCACAATCCTTTCACCGATGATGGCAACGCTTCTTGAGCAAACGGCTGAGCTGCTAGCGCCAATTGCAGACGTTTGATTGAATCAGGCAGCAGACTGAGTAAATCCTGACTAACCGCACGCAATATCTGTCCTGCTTCCGTATCATTTTTTTCCGCACGCTGCTCCATGTGGTTTAAAAAGCCGGCAATTGAGACGTGTAGTGCACGAGCCGAAGCTGCTGTCGCATGCGCTGGTTGCTCAGCCACAAACTGTTCTAACGTAGTCTTTAACTTTTCCAGCGCGATTCGCTGCTCTGCAACAGTATGATGATCCGGAATCTGAAATGCCGTCGGGGAAAAAGAAATGGGGCCAAGAATCATCGCCATTTCCTCTATTAACAGGCTTTTCTCATCCTGCTCTCCGGGCACCAGATCAAGGATACTGATTACTTTTTCCACTTCCGGCAAGGCTCTCAGACGTTGCGCTATTGACTCCGTTTCCCGGAAATTATCAATCAGAATATTGATATGCCAAGGTGAATCTTCCGTGTTCGCCAATAGTTCCTGGAAAGTTACAACCGATTCCGCACGCGGGTTGTTCAAATTCAGCAAATTATAATCAAACTTGATATGCGGCAATGCAAAGACAGAAGCCAGAATAGCGATTATTGTGATGCTGTAGACCGATTTTCGTGAGTGCCTTGGCAAATCCAGAATCTTATTGAGGGATTGAACCGGAGCAGATGACTTTCTGATTGGAATTGGAAAGAACCTTTGCATGGCGGGAATCAGAGTCATCGTAACCAGAAAACTGATCAGCATACCGGTGCCTGATATCAAGCCCAGTTCCGCAACACCCCGGTAAGTTGTCGGCATGAAAGCATAAAAACCTATCGCCGTGGTGATCGCGCAAATCAGCAATGATTGCCCCATATCGCCGCCAGTCTTATATAAAGATTGCGAAACGGATTGGCCGGGTTTCCTTAGCTCTTCAAGCCGTAACAGAAAATGAATGGCGTAGTCCACTCCCAAACCGATATATAAAACAGCAAAGGCGATGGAAATCAGGTTCAAATGCCCCACCGCAGCGGTAGCAAACGCTGCGGTCAACAATAAACCGAGAATCAGACTCAGTATGACGGTGATTATGGCTCCGGCGGAACGGAATGCAATCAGCAACACTGCGGCCACCATTACCAATGCCAGCAGCCCGGCATCCTGAGCGCCATGCATTGCACTGTTGAGCTCATCGTGCGCCAGCGCCACTTCACCGGTAATGCGCAATTGTTCGGCGGCATCCGGAGCAAACCCCATATCCTGGGCTGTAGATCGAATAGCCTGAATCGATTCCTCGGCAGCAAAGATTTGGGAATAATCCAGCTTGGGCTGTACGATGATCAATTCCTGATAGGATTCCTTTTGCGCTTCGCCGCCCAATAACGCCTGCCATGAAAGCGCGCGGGATTTACCGTCAAGCCGCGCTTGCAGCGTGGCGCTGACACCGTTGAATACCGGTTCGAGTTCCAGTTTGCGGCCCGTGCGCAGCTCCTCGACAGCTTCGGTAAGAACAGAAGAAAATGTGTGCAGCGTGGGGCTTTCCGCAATACGCGCAACCAGCGGTTGCGCAGCCGCCAAATAATCGGTAAGACGGCCTAACTCAGATAGATCCTTGAAGAAAAGACCATTCTGCTCAAAAAAAGGCTCTCCTGTTAAATAATACGTGTTGGAGAATTGCATGCTGTCATTTTGCAGATAGTGCGTAAAGCGTTTGGCTGCAAGATGCGCTTGTTCCGGCGTAGGAGCATCCAGTACCAGCAACAAGGTATCTTCATACTGGGAAAATGATTTTTTATAATGGATATGATTAGCACGGAAAGGCACGTCTTCGGAAAGCATATCCGTCGTATCGGTATGCACGCCAAGATTATTGATGGTATAAACCGTGCTCAGCGAAGTCAGTAATACAATGAGCAGAACAATCCAGATAGCATTCCGGCAGGAAAAATCAGCCCAACGTGCAAAAAACCGGTAGTTGAAACTAGGTAAACCTTCCACGTT
>CAZDYN010000145.1:0-6278 GCA_964509635.1 uncultured Nitrosomonas sp.
GAGAGGTTTGCCGAAGATAAAAAAGCAGTAGACAATTGTTGCCAGGAATAGTGCCAGTGCATTTTTTGCCCGAATATTTCATAAATTCGCGTGATGATCACGCAGAATTTTGATTAATAGGGAAGTTTTGAGAAAGAGTGGTGTAGTGATTCATACACCCGGTTGAGCAAAATATTTGTTATTAATCAAAAGGAAAGTGAGGACACGTGAATTTATGAAATACTCGGGTTTGATGTAACGGCGAGGCGGATTGATGCCATCCGGGATACCGAGGTCAAATGAAAAAGAGGAGGTTATGAAAATGATCCGCGTCACCTTGCTGCTAACGGCTGTATGTTTTTTCATCGGTGCCTGTACATCGATCAAAGCGCCTTCGAATTCGGATTCGGCGATGGATATCCAATCTTGGGCGGACAAAACGGGCGTGCCTTTGCTGGCAGATCCGGGCGGTTTTCACCACGCTGTGACGACATCAAGCCCGGCAGCACAGCGATATTTTGATCAAGGGCTGGTGCAGAGTTTTGCTTTTAATCACAGCGAGTCGGTGCGTGCGTTCCGGGCAGCGCAAATGATCGATGAGTATTGCGCCATGTGTTACTGGGGCGAGGCCCTGGCATTGGGACCCAATATCAATGTCACCAGTAATGGGCAGGCGGTTATGGATGAGCAGGCGCATCGGCAGGCGTATGCGGCGATCCGGAAGGCAATCGCCTTGAAGGCGCGCGCCAGCGAAAAAGAGCGTGATTATATTGATGCATTGGCGGCACGCTATGGCAGCGATGCTTCCATATCGAGAGGTGATCTGGATACGGCTTACATGAATGCAATGCGCAAGCTGTATCAGCGATATCCCGGGGAGGATGATGTGGCGGCATTATTTGCGGAATCCATGATGACGACCATGCCCTGGGATTATTGGATCGATCCGCAAACACCGAAAGCGTTGACCGCTGAAGTAATCGATGTGCTGGAAACCGTTTTGCAGCGCTCGCCGCGGCATCCGCTGGCCATTCATTTATATATTCACGCGGTTGAAGCCTCGTCAACGCCGCAACGCGCGGAAAGCGCCGCGGATATCTTGCGCGATCTGGTGCCTGAGGCGGGGCATCTGGTGCATATGCCGGCGCATATCTATTGGCGTGTGGGGCGGTATCACGATGCGGCGGAAGTGAATGCCAGGGCGGCGGCTGTAGATGAAGCGTATATCGCAGCCTGCAAGGTGCAGAGTTTTTATGCGGCAGCGTATTATCCGCATAATCTGCATTTCTTGTGGGCGGCATACAGCATGGAGGGGCGCAGTCAGGCGGCCATTGCAACGGCGCAGAAAGTCGCGGCGAGTGTTTCATTCGAGATGATCGCGCACTATCCGGGTGTGGAATTCTTTAAAACTATTCCCGTGCTGGCGCTGGCCAATTTTGGCCGCTGGCATGATGTTTTAGAACTGCCGATGCCACCGGAGCATTTGCAGTTTTCGCATGGGATCTGGCGTTATGCCCGTGTGCTGGCGCATGCCGGACTGGGTGATCCGGAAGCCGCGCGCGCCGAGTATGCCGGGCTTGCAGCAATACGGAAAACGGCTAACCTCGCTTTACTCGATAAACAGGACTATCCGGCAACTTTACTATTACGGATTGCCGATGAGCTGGCGCAAGGTGAGATTCTGATGGTGCGGAAAGAATATGCGAAAGCGATTGCCGTTTTTAAGGAAGCGGTTTCTTTACAGGATCAACTGCCCTATACGGAACCGCCATTCTGGTATTACCCGGTGCAGCTTTCATTGGGTAAGGCCTTGTTAGCAGCGGGCGATTACGCGCAGGCGGAAATGGTTTACCGCGATAACCTCAAGCACTATCCTAAGAATGGCTGGGCCTTGTATGGATTGAAACAGAGTTTACGCATGCAGGGTAAGGATTTTGTTGAAATACAAAGAGAATTCGATCAGGCGTGGCAATATGCGGATATTGATCTAGTGGCGTCACGTTTTTGAAGGGATGTGACCGGCGGAGTCGTGCGGGTGTTTGCTGACAAATGATCGTATGGCGTTTTTTAATTCAGAGTCAGGCAGCGTAGCTGCGAGCTGATTTAAACAGTTTTTGCCGGTTTGGCTCAATTTTAATTTTTTCTTGTCATATCCATGTGTTGTCAGTGGTTTTGTATTTTTTGCCGGGTAATTTGCTTGCACCAATATTTGAAATGCAGTAACTTCCCATCCGAGTTGTTGCAGTTTGACCAGTAGTGATGGGGATATTTGCTTTAGTTTTGAAGCAATAGCGCCATTTTCTGCCAGTATGGTCAAGGTGCCGTTTGAGGTCCGGCCAAGGCTGCAATGCTGGGCTAATGGTGCCGGAACGAGTTTCAGGAATGTTGATTGATCTTCGCATATTTTTTGCGCCAATGAGAGCAAATCTGCATATTCAGGCGTTTTCCCAAGAAGATGAAGATAAGAATCAACCTTATGAGGAGTCATGGTTATTTAAACGATTTCCATTGAAAACAAAGCATGAATATTATTTTCATTTCTAATAATTCCGAACGGGTGCGCAAGCTGACGTTAACGAAAGCGCATATTGTATTATCAATGAGTGTTTTTTTATTCATTATCTTAACATTGGCTCTGGGTCTGAATTTTGTTTCGTTGCGCTATGCTGACCGGATCGATGCTCCCCTGTTGCGTGCGGTATTGGTGAATCCGCAGGAGGAAAGGCATCAGAAGATTCAAGCGCATCTGCAAGATAATTTGAATATTATGGCCAGTAAGCTGGGGCAGATGCAGGCGCAGTTATTGCGCCTGGATGCGCTAGGCGAGCGGCTGGCGGAATCTTCCGGAATCAAATCCCCCGATTTTTTGTTCAAGGAAGCGCCAGGACAGGGCGGTGCGCATAGCGATCTGAACTCCGAGGAGCTGACTTTCGGTGAATTCAACCAAAAACTCCATGAGTTATCGAGCATGCTGGACGAAAGAGCGGATAAACTGGGCGCTTTGGATTCTTTATTGCGTTATGGCAGGATAACAAGGTTTGTTCTGCCTTCCGCAATGCCGGTTGAAACCGATTGGTATTCTTCCGGTTATGGATACCGGATTGATCCGTTCACCGGGAAGAAGGCGTTTCATGAGGGTGTCGATTTTGCCGCGGAAATAGGGACACCCATAAAAGCCGCGGCCGGAGGGCTGGTGATCTATTCTGGCCGGCATCCTGAATATGGTAATATGGTGGAAATTGATCATGGCGATGATCTGGTGAGCCGTTATGCGCATGCATCAAAGCGCTTGGTAAATCTTGGGGAAGTTGTGCTGCAGGGGCAGAAAATAGCGGAAGTGGGCAATACCGGCCGATCAACGGGACCACATTTGCATTTCGAAATCAGGCATAAAGACAAGCCGCAGAATCCATCCAAATTTTTGAAAAAGCCAAGTTAAATTGAGCCACTGATTTCTTCAGGTTTTTTACAGGGTGAGAGACAAGCTCACCCTTTGTTTTTTAACAGTTTAATTAAACACGGAAATTTTAGAGATATATGCTAGGTAATCTACTCAAGAAAATTTTTGGTAGCCGCAACGACCGGATGATCAAACAGTATTCTCAGACCGTGCGTATTATTAATGAGCTGGAACCGGTTATAGCGGGGCTGTCGGATGCTGATTTGCGTGCCAAGACGGAAGAATTCAAACAGCGTGTTCAAAATGGCGAGGCACTGAATGACCTGTTACCGGAAGCCTTCGCCGTGGTGCGCGAGACCGGAAAACGGGTACTGGAGATGCGCCATTTTGACGTGCAGCTTATCGGCGGCATGGTATTGCACCAAGGCAAGATTGCCGAGATGCGCACCGGTGAAGGTAAAACCCTGATGGCAACCTTGCCGGCTTATTTGAATGCATTGTCAGGTAATGGCGTGCATGTTGTCACGGTAAATGATTATTTGGCAAAGCGTGATGCTGATTGGATGGGGAAAATTTACCGCTTTCTCGGCATCAGCGTGGGTGTGATTTACGCGCAGATGCCGCATAGTGACAAGCAGGCTGCGTATGCCGCTGATATCACGTATGGCACCAATAATGAATATGGCTTTGATTATTTGCGTGACAATATGGTGACGCACGCCTATGAACGGGCGCAACGCGCGCTTAATTTTGCCATTGTCGATGAAGTGGATTCTATTCTGATTGACGAAGCGCGCACGCCATTAATCATTTCGGGGCAGGCGGAAGGTGATACGGAAATCTATGTGCGTATTAATGCATTGATTCCGAAACTCACGCGTCAGGAAACAGAAGACGGTCCGGGTGACTACAGCGTGGATGAAAAATCTCATCAGGTTAACATCAGCGAATCTGGTTTTGAGCATGCGGAAAAGTTGCTGGCAACAGCCGGATTACTGAAACCGGGATCCAGTCTTTATGATCCGGCCAATATCAATTTGATCCATCATTTGGGCGCAGGCTTGCGGGCGCATAGTTTATATTTTCTGGATCAGCATTATGTCGTGCAAAATGGCGAAGTCGTCATCGTTGATGAGTTTACCGGGCGTCTGATGGCTGGCCGCCGCTGGTCCGATGGTTTGCATCAGGCTGTGGAAGCCAAGGAAGGTGTTGCAATTCAGAAAGAGAATCAGACGCTTGCTTCCATTACGTTTCAGAATTATTTCCGTATGTACCAGAAACTATCCGGTATGACCGGTACCGCTGATACGGAAGCGGCGGAATTCCAGCAAATTTATGGATTGGAGACGGTTATCATTCCGACTCATCGCCCCATGATTCGTGACGATCGCATGGATTTGGTATTCCGCACGACAAAAGAGAAAAACGAGGCGATTGTCCAGGGGATCAAGGAATGTTATGAGCATGGGCAGCCGGTTTTGGTAGGCACAACATCCATTGAGAGTAATGAATTACTGTCCAAACTGCTGGATCGGGAGAAACTGCCGCATCAGGTTCTGAATGCTAAACAGCACGCCAGTGAAGCGAACATCGTGGCGCAAGCCGGACGGCCCAAAATGATCACCATAGCGACCAATATGGCGGGGCGCGGTACCGATATTGTGCTGGGCGGTAATCCCGAACCGGACGTTGAGCGGATACGGCATGATGAGAAATTAAGTGATGAAGCGAAAGAAAAGCTTATCAATGAAGTATACGAGAAGTGGAAAGTAATACACCAGGAAGTTCTGGACAAAGGCGGCTTACACATTATAGGCACCGAGCGGCATGAATCACGCCGGGTGGATAATCAATTACGCGGGCGTTCAGGCAGACAGGGCGATCCGGGTTCGAGCCGTTTTTTCCTTTCTCTGGAAGACCCATTGCTGCGTATATTTGCTTCTGATCGTGTCGCGAATATTATGACACGCCTGAAGATGCCGGAAGGGGAGGCGATTGAGCATCCATGGGTGACGCGTGCGATTGAAAATGCGCAACGTAAGGTGGAAGCGAGAAATTTTGATATGCGTAAGCAATTGCTGGAATATGATGATGTCGCAAATGATCAGCGGCAGGTTATTTACCAGCAGCGTAATGAGTTATTGGAAGAAGAACACGATATATCGGAAACGATTACAGCAATCCGTGAAAATGTTTTGAGTAATTTATTCAATTTGCATATTCCGCCGCAAAGTGTTGAAGAGCAATGGGATGTGGCCGGTTTGGAAAAAGCGCTTGCTACAGATTATCAATTACATTTTCCTTTGCAAGAATGGCTGGAGCAAGAGTCTGAATTGCATGAGGAAAATTTGTGTCAGCGTATTATTGATCTTGCAGGTGAGCAGTATCAGGCTAAGGTTGATGCGATCGGTGCTGAAGTCATGCACCACTATGAGCGTGTAGTGATGCTGCAAATTCTGGATTCGCATTGGCGCGAGCATCTGGCGGCATTGGATCATTTGCGTCAAGGCATTCACCTGCGCGGTTATGCGCAAAAGAATCCGAAACAGGAATATAAGCGGGAAGCTTTTGAGCTTTTTACCAATATGCTCGAAGAGGTCAAGAACGAAGTAACAAAAATACTGCTGACCGTGCAAATAAAGAACGAGCAACAGGTGGAAGCTGTAACGGAGACGCTCCGGTCACCGGAAAACATGCAATTCCATCATGATTCCTATAAGGCGAGCATGGTGGAGGAAGCAGAGTATGGGGAAGCTCAGGATGAGAAAACCCAGCCTTTTGTGCGCCATAACGAGAAAATCGGCCGGAATCAGCCATGTCCTTGCGGCTCCGGTAAAAAATATAAGCAATGTCACGGACAGGTTAAATAGTGTTTTAAGAAAACAATCGGTCATCAGTG
>CAZDYN010000146.1:0-6270 GCA_964509635.1 uncultured Nitrosomonas sp.
TGGAGGACAACATGACAAAGTCATGGTTTCCCTCGCTATATTTAGCCGGAACCTGGATGATCCGGGGCAGGGAGCGGGGCGCTTGCACGATGGCCAGACCCGAGTCGCGCCCGAAGGCATCTTTGCCCTCCAGCGATATAATGAAGTACAGATTCTTGTTCAATACCCGGGGAAAGGGGTGCGCCGGGTCCAGGCCGATCGGGCTCAGCACGGGTAATACCTCATCCTTGAAGTAGCGATGTATCCAGCGTCTGGATTGAGGTTTCCAGTGAGCACGGCGCAGCAGCCTGATTTTATCCCTGGCCAATGCAGGAATGATCATGTCGTTCCACACGGTATACTGTTCTTCGACAAACCGGTGGGCAGTTTCACTGACGCGCGCCAGTACTTCCACCGGTGACAGGTTATCCGCTCCGGTTTGCGTCGAGCCATATTTGACTTGCTGTTTCAAACCGGCGACACGAATTTCAAAGAATTCATCCAGATTGGTGCTGGCAATGCACAGGAAACGCAATCTTTCCAGCAGCGGCAGGCTTTCATCCTTGGCTTGTTCGATCACGCGCCGGTTGAATTCCAGCAGACTCAGTTCGCGATTGATATACAGCGTAGGGTTTTTAAGATCAACGGTATCCATTAACGATGACTGCCCGGGTGGATTTGCATGGTGTAATAACACATCAGTTTTTTTGGAATAATCAGTCAACAGAAAACAGGGGGAAAATTTTTCTACAGCACGGATTGGCTTTTTAACTGTCCGGCTGCTCAGTATTTCGGTGTAAGTTTTAACAGCTTGCCGTTTTCTTCATCCGTCAGCAGATACAGTGCGCCATCGGGGCCTTGCTCCACATCACGGAAACGCACGGTATTTGTGAGTAACCGCTCCTCGCCGAGAATTTTTTTGTCATCGGCGGGCAGGCGAACGACGTGCCGTCCCGCCAGCGCGCCGATGAACAAACTGCCGCGCCATGCCGGAAATTGCTTGCCGCTATAGAATACCATGCCGGAAGGTGCGATGGAGGGCGTCCAATAATGGATGGGTTCTTCAAAACCTTGCCCGGCATGTTCGTCTTTGATCGGTACGCCGCTGTAATGGCTGCCATAGCTGGCCTTGGGCCAGCCGTAATTTTTGCCGGGTTGCGGGATATTGATTTCGTCTCCGCCTCTGGGGCCGTGCTCATGGATCCAGAGCGCGCCGGTTTTAGGATGAATGGCTGCACCCTGCACGCTGCGATGACCATAAGACCAGATTTCCGGTTTTGCCTGCGGATTATTGACAAAGGGATTATCAGCAGGGATTGAGCCATCGGGACGGATGCGGATTATTTTGCCGAAATAATTACCCAGCTGTTGCGCTTCCTCCGGATAATCACCGCGATCACCCAGGGTGATAAAAAGATTGCCGTCGGGTGCGAATACCAGGCGTGAGCCAAAATGCACTCCGCCTTCGGTTTTGGGTAACTGGCGGAAAATCACTTGCAGCTTTTCCAGGCTGCCATCCTTCAGCTCGGCTCTGGCAACCGCCGTGCTGGCTTTATATCCTTCGGGCTCGGCATAGGAAAGATAAATCAGGCGGTTCCGGGAAAATTCCGGATCCAGCGCGACATCCAGCAATCCGCCCTGTTGCTGTGTGAAAACAGCGGGAACGCCTTTGACCGGTTCCGATACGCGGCCCTCCGGCGTAATGATGCGCAATTGGCCGGTACGTTCCGTAACCAGCACATGGCCATCCGGCATGAACGCCATGCCCCAGGGGAATTGAAGTCCCGCGGCGATCAGGCGGATGTCAAATTCCGTCTGGATACGCTGCGCCTGAGCAGCGCAGGAAAAGAAAAAACTGAAGGCTATAAGGCAGGTAACGGTTTTTAGCTGGAATCTCATTATGATGGCCGGGCGTGTTATGACACAGGGTTTTAAATGTAACATCCCTGCCTGTTCACCTCAACCCTTCCGGCTACAGGCTGCCGGTTTGTTTCCGGAAAGTTAGAATTGATTCAATGTTTGCAGCACGTATTCCGCCGTGGGTCGTGGCGCAAGCTGATGGTCGAACATGGCCGCATTGAGCGCACCCAATTCGCGTGCTTTTTCCGGATGAATTGCCAGATGGATTGCGTGTGCGGCCACCTCATCCGGATTGGTGTAGCTGAATTGTTCCCGCAAATGCGGGTGGGCGGTCAGTAATTCCGGGTTGTTGCCCAACGGTTCGCCAATGACAGCGACCCCCAGAGCCATGGCCAGGCCGAATTTGGATGACAGGCAGCCGAGAATACCTTGTGTGTAAATGACAATCCTGGCGCGTGCCAATATTTCAAGATAAGCTAGCTGGCTGAGGCGGGGGTGAGATACATCGGCATATTTTTCCGGTAGCGGTTCAGGGCCCGAAAAACCGATTGCAGTATTCAGTTCTTGTAAGTCTGCAATTCTTCTCATGATCTGGTAGCGGCTTTCCATTGCTGCTTGATGACGCGGGTTGTAACGAAAACTGGTCACGAAGAATATGTCGATATCCCTGGGAGTCATCCGATGAGCGAGGATCTGCCCGAAGGGTTGAAAATTCTTGAGGTCACGCAGGCGATACTTGGCATCGGTCAAGCAGCCATCGTAAGGTTGATTGTAATTGAAGCCGGGATTGAATCCGAACAATGCCGGAGTCAGCATCAATCTGCGGCAGAGCGGCAGAAAGGGTTCCGGTTGTAACGGGAAGAACTGAGAAATGCTGTGGATTTTCTCATGAAGAATTTTAAGTTCGGCGGTGTGTTCAATTTTGTCCGGGTTGTAGTTAACCTTGAAGTAGACATCCACACTTTGGAGCAGCGGTAAATGGTATCCGCCGCTATGGTTCGCGGCATCTACCGAATTGTCATCATGCGCATCAATGCAGAAATACCATTCGTGGTCACCCTGCTGATACTTGAAGATAATCATTGCAAACAGCAAGTGCTGCCAATCAGCGTTCTGCACAGCGGATTGCAGACGCGCTGGAAGCGCATGGGCAACGCTGATGTGCAATTTGCCGCTTTTTTCCAGCTCACTGAAACCGTACAGATAATAACTGGCGTAGTAGGCGCGCGAAGTGTCGTAAAAAGTAAGATGCGGGTTTGACATATCGAATAGATAGCTGAAGATATACGCGAATTATATCAGGCTGTCCATTCGGTGACTTTTGTGCGCAGCAACGCCAGAGCGGCAGCCTGCTCATCGGCACCGGCCTGCTGCCACTGATCCAGCATTGCACGGGCGGCACTCACTTCGTGGGTGAGATCCAATGCGCGGAAGTCCGGCGAGTAAAATACACGGGAAACCAAAGCACGGGTTGCACCGAGACGCGGATACTGGGCATAGATTAAATCTCCGGGAATCGGCAAACGGCTGTCATTAACCCGGCCGATACCGGCAAAACCAAAGGGTATTTCCGCTGCCGACACAATATCCGCCATCATATCCAGAAGCCCGGATGTCAATACTTCAAAATGGTTGGATAATTTCATATCCAGATACAGATCGTTCAAACCAAAGTGAAATTCGTCAATGCCGGGCAGTTTGGCAATCTCGCGCAAGCGCATGGCCGCAGCTGCTGTTTCGACCAGCAGGGAAACCAGCGCACGGCCATTCACCAGTTCGATAAAGGTAGCGGCTTCTTTCACTGTGCGAAACATCGGCAGCATCAGGACAGTGACACCCTGGTCGATCAAATAATTGATTTCGTCGCGCGAACCCGCATGGATTGGGTTGGTGCGGGTAAATAGCGCGGCCTGCGTCAATTGCTCGCGCACCGCCTGTAGTTCATGCACCTGGTGATTTGAGATCCATGCTTTTTTGGCATCCTGGCGGTGTTCCTTGCCGATTCTTTCCAGATCAAGGCCGATCCGGTTGATGCCGGCATTGTTTCCGGCTCGCGCCAGATCAGGATCATTGGTAAACAACGTTAAAACAAAATCTTTTCCGTAGCTCATCGGAAGCCTCCCATTTAAGAATTCTCCGAGTTATCGGCAGGTTAAGATATAAAATTAATGAATCATTTGAACTGATAAGGAATCTGATCGGTATCAACCGGTAACCGCCATTCATCCGGATCGGTATAGTCATAAGGCCGGTCAAAATAATTGATAAAGCCGCTTTCGGCGTTTTCAATATTCTGCAAGCCATGCCAGATGCCGGGTGGAATAGTAACCACCGTAGGCCGCATGCGGCTGAGATGGAATACATTAATTTTGCCGCGTGTGGTTGAATCCGCGCGGTCATCAAACAGCACCAGCTTGATGCTGCCGCCGGTCACAAAGATTGTATCCGTCTGGTATTCATGCACATGCCAGGCACTGATGGCACCGGCGCGCAAGGTAGCATGAATGATATGACGCACCTGATCCGGGCCGACCGGCCATTCCGGGCGGTAAAGCTCGGTAGTGATACCGTTACGCGTAATGATGTTTTGTACTTCCTTGACCAGCACGCCATCAAAAAAAGTACGTATGAGCTGACCCTCCGCAGTTGCTGTCTGCCGGTCTTTTTGGGCATTGTTCAACATGGCTTAATCCTCTATTTTTATATTCGTCAAGCTTGCTGATTATTCTGAATATCCAATGACTACCTAGCGCTCAATATATCAGATTAAAACAGAAAAATAATCAGCTTAAGAAATATTATTCCGCGATGCGGCAGGAATCTCAAAATGCCACAATGCGCATACGTATACCGCCGAACATATTCAGCGGCGGCCCGGGTTCAAAGTAGCGTCCCAGTGCGGCGTTGATCCGTGTGCTGGCGTTATATTGCGCGTCGAACAGGTTATTGATGCCGACAAACACGGAGCCTTCGATCCAGTCACGCTTCACGTCCCAGCCCAGCAGCAATTGTCACAGGTTATAGGCGTTGTTGATGGCGGTATTGGTGTCATTGACATAAAACTCGCCGGCGCGTTGCACATGAATCTGCCCGAAAAAACCGAGAGGATGCGCGTAGCGTACCAATCCTTCCCAACGGTGCGCGGGGACACCGGGAAAAACGTTGCCTTTCAGATTCATGTCATTGACGATATATTTTTCAAATTCAAAGCTGGAATAGGTATAGCTGACTTCACCGCGCAGGCCCTTCCATTCCGGCGTGGCCAAACGTGTTTCCACGCCCATGCGGCGCGATTGTCCGGCATTACGGAAAAACGCCCGGCCGGGAGACGCGGGCAGCTCGAACGGTGTAATCTCATCCCAGGTGCGGATAAAAAATACTGCGGTATCATATTGAAACCCTGCCGTGTTTCCACGAAAGCCCAATTCGTTGCTCAACGAGGTTTGCGCATTCAGATCGGGATTGAATCCGCCTCTTCCCGCTGGGTTGTTGAGCAGCTCGGTGGTGGCCGGCGCCTCAAACACCGAAGCGATATGCGTATAAATCTGCTGCTGTTCAGTGAGGTGATAAACCAATCCGGCCGAGCCGCTGGCTTGCGATACCGTGCGGGAACCGGATTGATTGCCATCGGATTTAAATTGGTCTTTGACTTGATAATTGAGCCAATCCCAGCGGCCGCCGATGACCAGATCGAGCTTGTCCCGCATATTCCACTCATTGCGGAAAAACGGCCCGGCACTTTGCACGCGTTCGATTTGACTTAAATTCAATGCGCCGCGCACACCGAAATTGTTGTTAAAGCGCTGGCGGTCATCGTTTTGTATACCGTAATCGGCCCCGATCAGAAACCGGTTGGGGCGGTTAAACAATATATGATCGTTGACAAACTGCAGCATCAGCCCGCCCGCCTGCCGGTCAAACTGCACCTGCCCGCCGTCGAAAAAAGGCTGACGGCTTTGAAAATCCCGTTGCAACCAATGCCCCGTCACACTGAATTCTTTACCGGCGGATGGCCTCTGGCGGAAACGAATACCCATTTCCTCCTGCCGGATTTCCTCGCCGGCGTTGTACTGCACATTGCGCGCGGAGGCCTGCTGGGGGTTGGTCTGCACTTCCGCGCGGGTCAGAGCGCCGGGATCTTTGGAAAGCGGTGAATAAAATTCCCGGAACACCAGCATCAGATCGGAGTGATCGCTGGTCTGAAAATTCAGCTTGGCCTGCGAAAAAGTATTCTGCATCGCGCTGTGATCACGCCAGCCATCCTGCTGCAAGTGCGAACCATAGAAGCTGTAACCAAAAATCCCTTGCCGCCCGCCCATGAACAATTCGGATTTCAGGTAACCATACTGGCCAAACACCTGGCGCGGCATGATAACGAATTTTTCCGGCGGCGCTTCGCGTGTAGTAATGTCGATCAGGCCGCCCGACGCA
>CAZDYN010000147.1:0-6246 GCA_964509635.1 uncultured Nitrosomonas sp.
CAGCATACTGGTGCCGTATCCGCATGCGGTTGACGACCATCAAACCGGGAATGCGCGGTTCCTTTCCAGTCACGGCGCTGCCGTGCTATTACCGCAGCATGAATTGACGGCGCAGAAACTGGCGGATTTGCTGGCGAGCCTGACACGGGAGAAGCTGCTCGGTATGGCAATGGCTGCGCGCAACCAGGCGAAACCGCAGGCCACCCGGACGGTGGCTGAGGCATGCATCGAATTGAGCGGGGGCGCTGCATGAGACATAAAGTCAAACATATCCATTTTGTCGGCATCGGCGGCGCGGGCATGAGCGGTATTGCCGAAGTTTTCGTGAATCTCGGTTATCAGGTCAGCGGCTCTGATCTGGTGGATAATCGGGTTACTCAGCGTCTGGCGGAATTGAATATCAAGGTATACGCAGGTCATGATAGTCAGCAGATCGCAGGCGCGGATGTAGTGGTGGTTTCGGCGGCGGTCAAGCCGGATAATCCTGAAGTGATCGCAGCCAAAGCCAGAAATATTCCGGTTGTGCCGCGCGCATTGATGCTGGCGGAATTGCTCCGGCTACGCAGCGGCATCGCGGTAGCGGGAACACATGGCAAAACCACGACCACCAGTCTGATCGCCAGTATTCTGGCAGAGGCCGATATGGATCCGACTTTTGTCATCGGCGGAAAATTGGAAGCGGCGGGTTGTCATGCCAAATTGGGTAGCGGCGAATTCATCGTGGTTGAAGCGGATGAATCGGACGCTTCATTTCTGTATTTGCAGCCGATGCTGGCCGTGGTGACCAACATCGACGCGGATCATATGGAAACCTACGGGCATGATTTCAACCGCTTAAAGCAAACATTTGTGGAATTTTTACAGCATCTGCCTTTTTACGGCATGGCGGTGATCTGTATGGACGATGCCAATATCCGTGAAGTGATGCCGTCGATCACCAAGCCTATTACGACATACGGATTATCGGAGGAAGCGCAAGTGCGCGCGACCGGCATTCAGCAGGATCGCCATCGCATGAAATTTACCGCGGTCGTGGGCGTGAACGGATCGGCCCGTAAATTGGATATCACGTTGAATATACCCGGCTTGCATAATATCCGGAATGCGCTGGCCGCGATTGCCGTGGCCAATGAGATTGGCGTGCCGGATGCCGCCATTGTCAAGGCATTGTCGGCATTCAAAGGCGTGGAAAGACGTTTTCAACAATATGGGGAAATCCGTTTATCCGCGCAGGTAAGTTTTGCGTTGATCGATGACTATGGTCATCATCCGGCGGAAATGGAGGCGACTATGAAAGCCGCGCGCGGTGCATTTCCGGGCAGACGCTTGGTGGTGGTCTTCCAGCCGCATCGCTATACCCGCACCCGGGATGTTTTCGAGGATTTCGTCCGGGTTTTATCGCAGGCGGACTTGTTGCTGCTTACGGAGGTTTATCCGGCGGGTGAAGAGCCGATTGTTGCGGCGGACAGTAAATCACTGGCGCGCGCCATCCGGGTGCAGGGCAAGGTTGAGCCCATCTATATTGAAGAAGTGGATAATTTGCCGGCTGCCATACTGGATATAGCGCAGGATGGCGATGCCGTGCTGGTGATGGGGGCGGGTTCAGTAGCCAGAGTGGCGCCTTATATTGCGCAAACGAACAATAGGCTGATCGTAGTCAATGGCCATGAATACTGAGGATGAATGGGGAATGATCGCTGCGCCGTACAATATGGGGTTTGCTATGCCGGTAACGGATCAAACAACCGGTGACGCCAGCGTGCCTGTGCTGCGTGGAGAGATGCGCATCAATGAACCGATGCGCAAGCATATTTCCTGGCGTGCCGGCGGTTATGCGGAACGCTATTACATACCGGCGGATCTGGACGACTGGGCGAATTTCCTGCGGCAATCGCCGGATGAATCCCTCTATGTCATCGGGTTGGGCAGCAATCTGCTGGTCAGAGACGGCGGTTTGCGCGGTACGGTAATTGCACTGCATGCACAATTAGACGATCTGCGCCTGATTGAGCGGAATCAAGCGGGCGGACTCATTTACGCGGGCGCCGGTGTGGCTTGTGCCAAGGTGGCAAGATTTGCCGCCAGACATCATCTGACCGGTGCGGAGTTTCTGGCGGGAATTCCCGGCACGGTTGGCGGGGCGCTGGCGATGAATGCCGGATGCTATGGAGCGGAGACTTGGGAAATCGTTGAACAGGTGCAGATTGCCGATCGCAGCGGGCGAGTATATATTCGGCAGCCCGGTGAATACACGATCGGTTATCGCAGTGTAAAACGGCAAGCCGGATTGACCGGAACGGCGGCAGCCGAATGGTTTGCTGGCGGTTATTTCAGATTGCCACTGGGCGATCAGGCGGAGTCGCGGCAACGGATCAAGCAATTGCTCGCGCAACGTGTGGCCAGTCAACCGCTCAATCTGCCAAACGCAGGTTCGGTATTTCGCAATCCGCCGGGAGACTATGCGGCGCGATTGATCGAAGCCTGTGGCTTGAAAGGGCTTAGCAGCGGCGGTGCCGCGGTGTCGCCCAAGCATGCCAATTTTATTGTCAATACGGGCAATGCCAGTGCTGCGGATATTGAAACTTTGATCATGCTGGTACAAGACAGGGTTAAGAAAAAAACCGGAATTGAGTTAATTCAGGAAGTCAGGATTATTGGTGATGCCAGGAGGCATTCATAATGATTGCGCATAACTTTGGCAAAGTTGCGGTTTTGCTGGGCGGACGGTCTGCCGAACGGGAAATATCGCTGCAAAGCGGACAGGCTGTTCTGGATGCGCTGCGCCGGAGCGGTGTGGATGCGCACCCCTTTGATCCGGCGCAGCAAGCACTGGAAGCGCTGGTGCAGCAAGAATTCAACCGGGCTTTCATCGCATTGCACGGACGTTTTGGCGAAGATGGCACGATTCAGGGGGTGCTGGAATGGATGGGATTGCCTTATACCGGCAGCGGCGTGATGGCCAGCGCGCTGGCTATGGATAAATGGCGCACCAAATTGATCTGGCAGGCAGCCGGCATCCAGTCGCCGCGTTATGAATTGCTGCGGGCTGACAGCAATTTTGCGCAAACCGCTGAAACATTAGGGCTGCCGCTGATTGTAAAGCCGGCGAGAGAAGGTTCAACGATTGGCTTGAGTAAAGTGCACCGTTTGCAGGATATGGCAGAAGCCTATCAATTGGCAGCGCAGCATGATGCGCTGGTGCTTGCCGAGGAATTTATTAGCGGCAAGGAATTGACGGTTGCTGTTTTGGGAGAAACGGCACTGCCGGTCGTGAGAATTGAAATTGCGGGCGAGCTTTATGATTATCAGGCTAAGTATTTCTCGAATGAGACTAAATACTTTTGTCCCAGCGGCTTACCGGAGGAACTGGAAGCGGCAATCCGGGAACAGGCATTACAAGCTTATCAGGTGCTGGGTTGTCAGGGTTGGGGAAGGATTGATTTGATTCTAAGTGAAACCCATGAGTTTTATTTTCTCGAAGCGAACACTTCGCCCGGCATGACCAGCCACAGCCTGGTGCCGATGGCGGCCCGTACAGCAGGGATTTGTTTCGAGGATCTGGTATTGGGTATTTTGGATTTATCGCATGTGGAATAACCATCACGCTTTGAATTTATTATCCAGGATATTGTTTGCCCTGGTGGCAATGGCGGTGCTGTATGCAATCAGTTTGCAGTTGATCAGGCCGCCGCTGTTCCCGATTAAAGAAATTAACGTGCAAGTCATTCATGGCGCGGAAAAAAACAAGAGCGAATTGCAGAATATAACGCGTGAACAGATTGAGCGTCTGGTCAGAAACGAAATTGCCGGAAACTTTATTTCGGTGAATCTCACTGAAGTGCGCGAGGCTTTTGTAAAATTGCCGTGGGTGCGTGAAGCCAGAGTGAACAGGGAATGGCCGCATGGATTGAGTGTAACACTTGAAGAGCATCAGGCGTTGGCCTATTGGGGGAGTCATGCATTGGTTAATACGTACGGCGAGGTATTCCGCGTCACTGTTGATATGGATTTGCCGGTTTTTACCGGACCCAATGAAGCCAGTGCTCACGAAGTGGCGCAGCAATATTGGCGCTTCAGTAAAATACTGACGCCGCTACAGCAGCATATTGCGGAAATAAGTTTGACGCCGCGCTATGCCTGGCGTCTTCAGCTGGATACCGGAACCGTGCTGGAACTCGGCCGGAATGAAATTGAAGAAAGGCTGGTACGCTATGTTTCAGTTTATAACCACAGTATTGCGCGGTTAAATCAGAAAGAGCCATTGGCATATGTCGATTTGCGTTATCCAAATGGTTTTGCTATCCGCATGCCGGAAGCGATGCAGCCAGTACCGCGTAAATCCGGCACGGGGAGAGAAACGTGAGACCAGGGAGATGGGACTAGATGAATAAAGCTAGAGAAAATAGAAATCTGATTGTCGGCCTTGACATCGGCACATCAAAAATTGTGGCCATTGTCGCAGAAATCATTCCGGAGGGCGGTTTTGAAGTGATCGGCTTGGGCAGCCATCCTTCCCGCGGATTGAAGAAAGGTGTCGTGGCCAATATCGAAACCACGGTGAATGCAATTCAGCGCGCTTTGGAAGAAGCGGAATTGATGGCGGACTGCAAGATTCATGAGGTGTATACCGGGATAGCCGGCAGTCATATCAAAGGCTTTAATTCGGACGGTATGGTGCCTATCAAGGATAAGGAAGTCACGGAAAAAGATGTCGAGCGCGTGATGGAAGCGGCAAAGGCCGTGAATATACCCGCCGATCAGCAGATTCTGCATATCCTGAATCAGGAATTCATTATTGACGGTCAGGAAGATGTGCGCGAACCGGTGGGTATGAGCGGCATACGGCTGGAAGTGAAAGTGCACATTGTGACGGGTGCGGTTTCGGCTGCTCAGAATATTGTGAAATGTGTGCATCGCTGCGGTCTGGAAGTGCGGGATCTAATATTGCAGCCATTGGCATCGGCAATGGCCGTGCTTTCCGATGATGAAAAAGATCTGGGTGTCTGTCTGGTGGATATTGGCGGTGGAACGACCGATATCGCGGTATTTACTCATGGCGCCATCCGGCACACCGCAGTTATTCCGATTGCAGGGGATCAGATAACGAATGATATCGCGATGGCATTGCGCACACCGACCAAGAGTGCTGAGGATATCAAATGCCGCTACGGGTGCGCGCTGAGAAGCCTTGCCGATACGCAGGAGATGGTGGAAGTGCCGGATGTGGGCAACCGGGGATCGCGTCAGCTTTCCAGACAAACTCTGGCGGAAGTGATAGAGCCGCGCGCGGAAGAGCTCTATTGCATGGTGCAAGCGGAGTTACGCCGCAGCGGGTTTGAAGAATTACTGTCTTCGGGAATCGTAATAACAGGAGGCTCCGCTTCATTGCGCGGTATGGTGGAATTGGGCGAAGAGATTTTTCACATGCCCGTGCGGCTTGGTTTACCTAATTATCATGGCAATTTAAAGGAAGTGATCCACACTCCCCGGTACTCGACAGGGATTGGCTTAATTCTGGCGGGAGTTGAGCAGATGCAGCATCAGCAGGGATCACGATTACAGGGCGGTTCCGCCAAGCAGATTTTTTCCAGAATGAAGGGGTGGTTTCAAAGAAATTTCTAATGCGAAATTTCACGGGTGGCATGAGCTGTCAGGTGGCTTTAATTTCAATGTACTAAAGGAGAAACAATATGTTCGAGATCTTAAATAACGAAACTCAAGAGGCGATCATCAAAGTTGTTGGTGTGGGTGGTTGCGGCAGCAATGCAGTGGATCACATGATCCAGAATGGCATGCAAGGCGTTGAGTTCATCAGTATGAATACTGATGCGCAAGCATTGAAAGGAAATAAAGCGCCAACAATACTGCAACTGGGTACAGGTATTACCAAAGGATTGGGTGCAGGGGCAAATCCTGAAATTGGACGTGAAGCCGCACTGGAAGATCGTGACCGAATTGCCGAGTTGATTCAGGGCGCGGATATGCTGTTTATCACCGCAGGGATGGGGGGCGGAACCGGGACAGGCGCCGCGCCCGTCGTCGCACAAGTTGCCAAAGAAATGGGTATTCTAACCGTCGCTGTTGTCAGCAAGCCATTTGCATTTGAAGGAAAACGCCTGGTAGCCGCTAAGGCAGGAATGGAAGCACTCTCACAGCACGTTGATTCATTGATCGTGATTCCTAACGATAAACTGATGATGGTGTTAGGTAATGATATCTCCATGCTGGATGCATTTAAAGCCGCCA
>CAZDYN010000148.1:0-715 GCA_964509635.1 uncultured Nitrosomonas sp.
ACCACAAAATCCGCATTGGTCATCGCCAATCCGGTACCCACCGTGGCAATCTGCATCGCAGCACCAATACCGCTGCCATCCGCATCGTAAAACAGCGCACCGGTTGCGTTGTTATAGATGATGAAGTCATTCGCATCCAGTGCATCCGTGCCAATTACGAACTGGCTGGCGGCCAGCGTGCCCGTCGTTGTCAATGACGTGAACACTGCATTTTCAAGTTGAATGGTGTCATCAATAACAACAAAGTCGGTAATCGTGTCGATATGGCCTGTAGTAGTAAATCTGAAGACATCAAAGCCGGCTCCGCCAGTTAACAAATCATTTCCAGCATCGCCATCCAGCATATCATTCCCGTTTCCGCCATCCAGCTGGTTATCACCCGCATTACCAGTCAAAATGTTATTGAGTGTATTGCCGGCGCCACTTAGACCGTCAGTGCCTGACAGAATCAGATTCTCAACATGATCCCCCAGCACATAGCTCACGCTGCTGTTCACTGTGTCGGTACCTTCGTTGCGGCTCTCAACCACCACGTCTCCGGCATTGTCGACGATGTATGTATCATTACCAGCCCAGCCGGTTAAAACATCCGCTCCAGCTTGACCATCCAATACATTGATACCATCATTGCCAGTCAACCGGTTATCAAGTGCATTACCACTGCCATTGATGCTGCCGCTACCCGCAAGCGTCAGGTTCTCAATGTTGTCACCGA
>CAZDYN010000148.1:815-6185 GCA_964509635.1 uncultured Nitrosomonas sp.
ATTATTCCCCAGCACATAGCTCACGCTGCTGTTCACCGTGTCGGTGCCTTCGTTGAGATTCTCGGTAACCGTATCTCCGGCATTGTCGACGATGTACGTATCATTGCCGGCCCAGCCGATCAAAATATCGATCCCGGACTGACCATTCAATACATTGGCGCTTGCGTTACCAATCAGCTTGTTGGCAAGCGCGTTTCCGCTGCCATTGATGCTGCCGCTACCCGCAAGCGTCAGGTTCTCAATGTTGTCACCGAGTATCCAGCTCACTGAGCTGATAATGGTGTCCATGCCCGCATTCAGTCCTTCCGTTGCCGCATCCGCCACATTGTCCACAACATACGTATCGTCCCCGCCGCCGCCTACCAGCGTATCCGCGCCCGCTCCGCCGTCCAGTGTGTCGTTACCGGCATTACCTTTCAGAAGGTTGGCCGCGCTGTTACCCGTAATAATATTGGCCAGTCCGTTGCCCGTCCCATCCAGCAGCGCCGATCCCGTCAGTATCAGGTTCTCCACGTTAGCTCCCAGCGTATAACTCACGCCACTGCGCACCGTGTCATCACCCGCATTGGCGCCTTCCACCACGCTATCTCCAATATTGTCGATATAGTAGCTGTCATCGCCTGCACCACCGGTCATCTTATCAATGCCAATTCCACCATCCAGCGTATTCGCACCGGAATTTCCGGTCAGTTGATTATCCAGGCTGTTACCAATTCCGCTGAAATTATCCACCCCTGTCAGTATCAGATTCTCCACATTCGATCCGAGCGTGTAGCTGAGCCCGCTGCGCACCGTATCCATCCCGGCGCTCACCCCTTCCGATACGCTATCGCCGCTGCTCTCAACCACATAGGTGTCGTCTCCGGCGCCGCCTTGCATCGAATCCGAACCGTTCCCGCCATTGAGCAGGTTGGCTCCGCCGTTTCCAATCAGCGTATTGTTCAAGCCGTTCCCGGTGCCGTCCAGATTATCCGCACCCAGCAGATTCAAGTTCTCCACGTTAGCCGTCAAGGTATAGCTGATACTGCTGTAAACCCTGTCTGTGCCGGCGTTAAAGGCTTCCGTTACCGTGTCACCGGCATTGTCGGCATAATACACATCATCCCCGGCGCCTCCTGCCAGCGCATCCGCTCCGGCCCCTCCATCCAGCGTGTCGCTGCCGGCATTCCCGGTAAGCACGTTAGCGCCGCTGTTGCCCGTCAAAATGTTATTGAGGGTGTTGCCGCTGCCGCTTAGATCGTCAGTGCCCGACAGAATCAGATTCTCGACATTATTCCCCAGCACATAGCTCACGCTGCTGTTCACCGTGTCGGTGCCTTCGTTGCGGTTCTCAACCACCACGTCTCCGGCATTGTCGACGATGTACGTATCATTGCCGCCCAATCCTTTCATGAGATCGGCACCCAGACCTCCATCCAGCCAGTCCGCGCCCTCACTGCCCTGTAATACATCATCACCGCCGCCACCGTCCAGCATAATGGACGCCGATGCATTGGTAACAATTAATTGATCGTTGCCGCCCAATCCGAAAACCCCTTGAATACTGCCGGCAAGATAGACTGTTTCATTCGTATCGCTTAGTTGAAAAACCCCATTTTTATCGAGAATGCCCGATGCGGGCAAAACTGCCGTCAGTACGCCGAAACGAAGGAGATCCTGGAATTTACCTAATCCGTCTTCTCCAAGCGCGGCATCGATTTTACTGCGATGCGCCAAAGACGCAGGATCAATCCCCGCATCATCCGCAAGCCGGTTGATAACGGGAATAACCGCGGACCAAAAATTAGCCCGGGCCAGAGTATCGGTAAATTGAACGTGCTTAATACCATTTATCACGTCATCAATAGTACCTAACGTAATAAAACGATCGCTTCCCTCGTTATAAACGACGGGCGGTATATGGTCTTTTAATGGCCCTTCCAGCAGCAACCGGCTCTGAACACCATCAACGATACTATTCCAGGCACGTGTCAAACCCGGTACTGCTTGTACCGCAGGATTCGGATTTCCATTAACCGCATAAGGCGTTCCCAGAAACTTTTCCAAAGTAGCCAGTACACGGCCATCAAAATTCACACCCCGTGAATCAACCGCCACGCCATTGGTATTCGCCCAGCGAAACAGAATCTGTTCGATCTGCCCTTTTACTCCCGCTAATTGATCAGGCTCCAAATTGACAACCGTATTGACCAGAGTCGTCAAAGCTGTATCGCTAACCATCTCCTTCCGGAGCGTAGTCACATCGCCATAATTGCGGATATTCGGCAGCATATCGACAGTCACATTACCCGTTGTAAGCGCACCCAGCGGTTGCGCCACATTACTCACATCCAGCCACGCATCAACAAGCGCCCCCACGCCGCCGCTGATCTTCTCAAAGATTGAAGATTCGTGAATTCGATTACCTTCAGCAGTAAAATTAACGGTAGTGTAATGAAGGTCTATGGATTTAATGTCACCCGCGGTCAGCGTCAACAGCTCTCCGGCATTGGTAATACCATTGCTATTGGAATCACGCCACAGCAGCAATTTCGGCCAGATGGCATCATTGCTATTAATTGTCTGATCCCCATTGGAATCGTAAGTCGAGAGTTCGGTAAATCCCGATCGTCCCTGATCACCAATTAATTCCGTAATCGAATCGACTTTGCCGTTCAGATTCTCATCGATCACGAGAAATGCATCATCCTTACCTATCCACCCGGTCCATTCCTTAACTCCATCACTATCCATATCAAAAACAACATTGGAATCGGCTCGGGCAGTCAGCTCAATACCGTCACCATCCATGTCCACAACAAGGGGATCGATCAAACGCCGCAAGGCGGCGTTTATCGCATTCTGGAAATCCGAGGCGGTATTGTTAAACCAATTACCCGCATCATCCAGGAATGAATTGAGAAAATCTTTTGCATTGTAATAACCGTCGGTAATAAATTCGCCAATTACATCGGCTACGGTTTGCGCGGCTTCCACTGCATCAGCAATTGTTTCTGCTACAGCCTCACCAATTGAATTGATTAGATCATTTGCTTCGACGACACCCTGTTTCGCTAATTCCAATGCAGTTTGTCCGATCATTGCAGCCGTTTCAGCCGCATCGATAGCAGTTTCTACTACAGCCTCGGTAAATTGTTTGACTTGATCCTTTACCCATGCAATTCCTGCAGATCCAAGTGCAGCAGCCTCATGATATACTGCATTTCCAAGTATATTTCCTAAGTCTTTAGCCACAAATAGCCTTTCAAGCGGATTTAGGATTGATGGCATTATACCTTCGGCTATGTTAGAAAATCCCTCTCCCCAGTTACCGTCTAAAATTTTGAGAAATCCATCGGCAAGGTTTCCGGCAAAACTTTGCCCAGCATCACTGATGGAAATATAATCAGGAGAATTATTACTCCCTCCAAGTGCCAATCCCTCTTGCAATGCGTCTTTACCATGCGCAGTCAAGATATGATCGAATGTTCCATCAGGATCATGTAACTCAACAGTTGATCCGCCGACATGGCCTTCACCCAGTCGTGAAACCAAATCATCGTAGCGATAATAATGGGTTGCTGACATGCCATCCATAACTGAAGGATCGAAATTACGGTATTCCTGCAAGGCCCATTTCCCACCCAAAGCATTCCAGGTTGTCAAAGAAATTTCATTACTTGCATTAGGATTTGAACTAGCGTAATCGTAGGCTGCAAACTGCGCTAATCCACCACCCAAACTATGACCCGTAATGTTAACGTCTGCCCCACTAGCTGTGAGGCTATTTAACAAGCTCTGGATTTGCGTTTGATTTTGTTCATACTGCGGCCATCCCCGATTTGCATTGTTGGCCCAATCTGTTCCATTTTCTGTACCTCGGAAAGCCACAATATATTCATTTGTTGTTGGATTATGATAAGTAGTGACATAAAGACCTGTCGATGAATTATTTATTGTGTGCAATGGATTGCTGGATTGGGTAAACCCTGTTGGTGGCAAGTGAACACCATCCTGATAGCTTGAAAAGGCAGCATCAAGTAAATCATTAGCAGAAGCCATTTATTTTTCCTTTTAGTTGCAGATATCCATAGTCATTAATTTTCTGGAAGAAGTTGTCATTTCCCCTTCCCTGATTTCCAAGTCAAAGCGGTGTTGAAATGCGAAGGCCACACGACAGCCATTCGGTGATACACGGGGATTGGCAACAAAGCCGGAAAGCAGTCGTTCATTATGTCCATCAGCATGGACAAGATATGCACCGGCGCTTCCAGGTTCCCCATTGCGTTCGAATCCCTGGGCAACAATAATAAAACCTTTTTGCAGCGGCAGAATTAGGATAGTGCCTTCATTGGATACCCAATCTCCCGCTGGAACTTTTATTGTTTCCACTTCCCCATCATGCTTAATGAACCAAGCATCCAGGTAACCTCTATCAGACCATTGCTGCCGTTCTTTTTGGGTCAGATTTAGATTGTGAACAAAATAGGCTCCTCTATGAGGAACATATACAACATTGGGCAGGATCGGATTCACAAGAGTTAAATCAGTGTCGCGCCGCGATATTCCATCTTCGCTCACGAGAGCTACCCTGATTGGCTCTCCTGTTGGTTGTAATTGACCGAAATCAAAATAACCGTGCTTTCTATCCAGGCTCTTCCACACACGGCCCAACAATATTTTTGGAGTACTGCGCTCCATGCATAGCAAATTATCAAAAAAAACCGGCTTTGAGTTTGCTGAGGATTTTTCCAGTACACTGATTGTAGAAAAATGGGGAGGGGCTATTAAAAACCGTTTCAGTTCATTTGTATCCACTTTAGCGAGAGCATAAAGATTCTCTCCGTCAAAACAGATTCGCCGGACACCCCCTAAAATACGTTCGACCTGAGACGGGATATTCCATCGAAAAACTGATGTACCTTCGTGATGTTCGCGGCTATATCCGGTGAAAACAATTCGATCATTATCCAACCATTCGATTTGATCTCCCAACTTAATATCTGCCATCGGCATAGGAATTACTTCGTTTCCCTTAAATTCTCCTGCAGATACAGTTTGCTGAAATACACTCACAAAAATACCTATAAAAAAAACGGAAAAGAACCGCCAGCAAGATTGACCGTCAAGATTCTTCCTAGGAGTTAGTACCATAACATCAACAACGAATTAATAGCCCGCGATGGTATCAGAACACGAGCAGCATGCGAATAGCCCTTTTGAGTCATTTATTGCACGTTAGCAGGCAATTCTGAGATTTGGGAAAATATTCAAACGACAGTGGCAGGCAGTAGCAAGGGGCGGGGAACAGAATCATCATCTCTTGACAGGCCATCGAAAAACTATCTGCATTGCCGCTACGGTGTTAAAAACAGGCTCAAAATGCTCATT
>CAZDYN010000149.1:0-6182 GCA_964509635.1 uncultured Nitrosomonas sp.
CGTCAGCATTTTTTACTCGCGCCTCGTTTTGTTTAAAACTTTGAATTTTTAGAGATGCCCTAAAGTTGGCAGCGGCAGGCAAACTTAACGATACGGGTACCAGATTGCCACACCGGAACAAATGGATCTATCCCGGTTACGTGCTGAGAGCGTAGGGCTGAAGCGGGAGTGTGAGATCCTGAAAAAAGCAACAGCGTACTTCGCGAGAGATATTGTGTGAAGGTCTTCTGACGCGGTCATTAAAAAGTCTGATATAAACATTGGAATTGCGGCATTCCGGGTATGATACATCACACTCTTTTGATGACCGGTTCTATGGAAAGACAACTTAACCGATTTGTACGATCTTGGCTACGGAAGGTACACCCCAAGCATTCCAAACAAAAAGCAGGTAGAAACCCGGAGGCGCTATATTGGGAGTTGCTGGAGTTTTTACCGTCACAATCCTGCCCGCTTGTGAGACGGGCAAGTCAAAAAAACGAGCCTCGTTATCGTAATTGTGTGTAACTGCACCCGCGCGTACAAGTGTCACTTTGGCGATACTGGCGGTTGCTTCTATCGAGAATTCCTGGTTCCAGTCAAGCATCGTTGTTGGAGCATCAACGATGCTTGGACGTGGCGCGAACTCGCCACTACCATCCTTTTTAAATAAATAAGGCGGATGGAAGATCTCGCCATTCAATTGTTTTATGGGACCCGGCGCACCTCCGCCTCCGGTGAATACAGTTCCATCCGGAAGTAGAAGTGACGTTGAATGGTACAGCCGTGCAGTAGCGGCACTTGCTGTTTGTGTCCAAGTGTTGGTATTGGGATTCCAAAGTTCGGATTCTAATATCATTCCCGACAAGCTATTGCCGCTGGATGAGCCGCCGCTAACCCAGACCTGACCATCGGCGAGAACTATGGCATTACCATATTGGTGGTCTCTTGCCAGCGTGCCGCCTGAAGTTATGACGGGCTCGCCGGTATTGCTGATGTCCACGACGACTGCCGCGCGGTCTTTACGGATAGAAAGAATACGATTAGGGGCGAACATTACACTTGACAAACGCGGCAGGCTTGCTGAAATCTTTGACTTGTATTTTGAGAGTTTGCCAGTATTCGCCGTATCGAGCTCATACATTGTGCCGTTGTGAGCAAGAATAAACAGCTTGCCCCGTGGGTTTACCCAGGCGCGTGGATAGAACCAGGAAGCTCCGATTTTTCCATAAGCAGTATCGCTGATCGCCGAATCAAGTGTGCGCCAACTGCCGTCAGTTGAACGTACCTCCGGTATGGGTGAGAAAGTAGCTTCAGTGGCTGGAATAGTCGATGTTCCTTCAAAATACCTGGAATCGCGGCCACCCAATACGGTATGTTCGCCATTTGGCATTGTTACTGCGGTTGCATACCAGCGTCTAAATGACATGCTTTGGGTTTGACGTATGAGCGTATCCGTATAGGGATCAAAGATATTGACATCCCTATTTGCATAGTTCCGTTTCGTATTCACCATGGCATCTCCCCCGAGAATCAGAGCATGGCCTGTCTCGGGAATGAGTGCTTGGCTTCCGCAGAAAATGTCGGTCCCGGTGATATTGGGTAGCACTTCAAATGCACTGGCGCCGGTACCGGCAGAAGGATCCCAGATTGCATAATGCAATTTGGCGGTTTGCGCGCCTGTCGGGGTCGTTCCATAAGCAAACACCCGGCCATCTGGCATGAGTACCACGGCTATGGGAATGATTGGCCAATTGTGCAGAGGGTCAAATTTTCCCGCTAGATGCGCCGCTGATCCAGCTGTCAGTGCGGGAGAGATACTCCCGATTGACAGCAGCAGAGCTAAAATGACGGATAAAAGATGCCTCATACACCAAATTCCTTGCGCTTTAAGAGATGGTATGAACATCATGCAGTACCTCATGTTGAATGAACTGGGAAACATTGATTTATTATTAATAAACAATTATAGGCCAGGGAAAAAATATTTCCATAGGTTAAACCTACCTTTTATGTAGGTGGAATGTCCTATTTTTCTAACGGGATGTTTTGCTGACATGAAAAACTATCTGCGTTGCCGCATGGTGTTAAGAACAGGTTAAAAATGCTCATTTGTCACGCATAGACTGCTTCTCCACCCGCAGAAAAAAGATGTTCCTGCCTCTGAGGAACTGCAATCTGATTGATTCTAACAAGACGAGTCATTATCAGATTTACAATTATTATTAGTATAGATTGTGCTGTCATTGAAGTTATTGGGTGCCATGTGCGCTCTCTCCAGTGGTAGTGTTTCGCCTCGGAAAAATTTTGGCTCATATAAATTGCACATTATCATCAATGGGATACCAAGAATTAGTGCGACTACGCCAATCACAAACACAGCACCAAGACCAGCAATTGATCCGCTTGATCCATAATTTGGGTCGATCATATTTAAAGCTTGAAGAACACCAACTGCAATCAAAATGATTGCAGCCACTGCGGGTAAAATTACTTGCGATAAGGCTGTGTGCCAGTGATTTAATGCAGTGCGATGGAAATAAAATGCGCAGGAAAGTGCCGCCACTGTGTAGTAAGCGCAGATTGCAATGCTGACACTGTGGATTGAATCTTCCAGGATGGATTCGCTGATTCGGCTCAGTGCGAAGTAAATGATGAGTGTCATCAGACCGATTGACCAAGTAGCGAGATTTGGGGTCTGTGTTGTCTCGTTAATTGAAGAAAATTTGTGCGGAATTGCTCCGTAAGTTGCCATTGACAGCGCAATACGCGATGCCGGCATGAGGGTTGACATGGTTGCAGAGAAAGCCGAGAGCCCGATGATCAATGCGGCTATTAACGCTCCTTTGGATCCCAACAAATCAGTAGCCAAAACGGGAATACTGGAATCGATATTATCCTTGTAAGTCAAACTCAATTGATCCAGCGTATCAATACCGGCGTATGCTAAAGCAGTCACGGAGAAAATGACATAAGTAATTATGGTAATGGTCATCGCGATGATGCCGCTTTGCCCAGCCTGTTCCGTGCTGCCATCGGTTTCCTCAGACATGGCCAGTGATGCATCGAATCCCCAGAATATAAACAAGGCGATGAGAAAACCATTCAGGAATGCATTGAAAGAGCTGATTGCTAACGGGTTGAACCATTCCAAAGAAAATGATTGCGCGCTGCTAATCGCTTCTCCTTGCATAATTCGCATGAATAGAAGTGCGGCCAGCACAATAAGTACACTATATTGCATGAAGGTCAGGATCATGGTGGTGCGTGAGGATTCCTTGGCGCCCTGTACTGTAAGAAACGTCGTGCTGAAAATGAACAAGGTGGCAACGCTATAGCGAAACCATGCGGGTATTTCTGTCAGATTAAAGGTGATTGCTGCCGCGTTGACCACGATCTGGGTTGCCGTTACCCCTGCCAGCACGCTGGCTAATAATAGCGACCACCCTCCAAGCCAACCAAATCTCGGTCCGATGGCTTTGGAGCCCCAAGTAAAGACTGTTCCAGCATCTGGGGCAGAGGTGGTGAGGTGTTTGTAGGAGAGCGCTACGAAAAACATTGGAATCACGGATAGGAGGAATACGATCGGCAGTTGATAGCCCGTTTGGAAAGCGCCGTAGCCCAATGCTCCGGTTAATGAATATGCCGGAGCGGTGCATGCCAGGCCAATCGTAACAGCGGCCCATCTGGATACGGATCCCTTTTTTAATCCTTTGGGTTTAAGGCCGTGCATAATAGTTTCTTCGTGCATCTGTCTTATCTAATATTGATCATTATGGTAGAGAACCCGCTTTTCCCAATGCCGGAAAGCAGTAAAGAGTTGGAGTAAAGTCGAAAGTGATAACTATATAATTAAAAGTGAAGTTATATTATATGCGTATTCACATTCGCATACATAAGGAGCCTGAGGGTTCTAAAAAATAATCCGGTTCCGGAGATGTAAAAAAAATTGAACAAAAACTATGCAGAAAATGAACGACTTTAGAAAAATAGCCTCAGGAAAATGACCGGTACTGGCGATCTGTTAGAAATAGAATTCCAGCAATGAAAGTGCCGAATTTTTCAACGCCGTTAGCCCTTTTTATTTATTTGACATTACGATAACCGGTATGTCTGAATACTGTATCGTATATCAAAAATGTCAAATCGTGGTGGAAAAAGAGAAAATGCAGGCAGACCGCGCGGTCAAGGTAAATTTGGTGAACCAACGGTTTCAATACGCATACCGCTAAGCCAGGGAGCTACCATCAAGATGTTTCTTGATGCATATCAGCGTAAAAGATCAGGCGCCGGTCATGAAATAACTGATGTGGATGAGTTTTTTATTCCTTTCATTAACGATCAACCAACCAGGCTGCCGTTATTCTCAACGAAAGTTGCTGCGGGTTTTCCCAGTCCGGCGGATGATTATGTTGAGAAACGCATCGATATCAGTGAATTTCTAATTGATCATGCGGCTTCAACATTTTTCGTTACGATCAAGAGAGATTCGATGATTGATGTTGGTTTGTTACCAGATGATAAAGCTGTGGTGGATAGATTAAAGACGCCAGGTATCGGTGATATTGTTCTTGCAGTGGTTGATCGCGAATTCACCATCAAGATATTTGATCGCAATGGTAGTGGCAGGCCAAGATTATTACCTGCAAATTCTACCGGCGCTTATTCGCCCATCGAGATTACTGAAGGTATGCAATTTGAAATATTTGGTGTAGTGACAGGATCATTCCGTCATTTCAAATAAGCAGGTTGCTATCGATTTTTAGCCTCACAGAATAACGCTCGCCAGTATTTTTAAATAAACTTAAGTATTTATTAGAAAATAAAACTTGGTTTAACGCTATCCTTCTGATAATTTCCAATAGAGAGTTGAAATTCGTGTCATTTAATAAAATTCTTTCAGTATCAGAAGAGATTTCTATCTGGTTGCATCAACATAGTAATGAAGCTGAATTTAACCATATAGCATTCCGTGAAAAATCGGCTATCGCTTTATTACAGCAAGCACTTGATGTCGAAAATGGTATTAGGATTCTTTTAGAGAACAACTTGCCGGGAGCTGCATTAGCCCTAGCTCGACCGTTATTTGAATGTTATGTGCGGGGTGTCTGGTTATTAAATGTAGCTACCGATGAAGAAGTTGATAAATTCCTAAGCGGAAAACATCACTTTAAAATTTCTGCTCTGGTAGAGGCTATTGAAAATAATTCGAAAACAGATGGGGAGTGGATTAAAGAAATTAAAAATGCACACATTAAAGTTTTGAATGATTTAACGCACGGTGGAACGAGTCATATATTGCAAAGATGCTTTTCAGATACAATTGAACCGCGCTATCCTGAGAATCATTTGATTTCATTAGCCATACTTGGAATTGAAGTTAAAATCCGCATTGGCCAAGAGCTATTAGCAAGAATAAAAAACGAAGAAGCTTTAACTTTATTAAATGAGGAAGCTGAGAAAATTAGAGATTATTTGTTTCAATTCATCTGCCTTGAAGTTTCAAAGTAATTGTCCGCCATCAACCCCTATATTGTGGGGAGGGTTAATTTCGAATCTGTTTCTTTTTTATTCCTGTTTTATTTTCTTCCTTACAAAAAATTTTCTTACTTTCTACCCTTGAAATTCTTGTACATAGATCCTATTATTAGCACTCATGGTTAATGAGTGCTAATATTGGTTTTTTGTGATATTCGAGCTCTGACTATTTCAAGGATTTACAAAAATGAAATGCGAGGCATTGCATAAATTACGATTTATTAATTTCAACAGGAGAAAACAGCATGAAAATTCGCCCTTTGCATGATCGCGTGATCGTCAAGCGATTGGAAGATGAACGTAAAACGGCTTCAGGAATTGTAATTCCAGATAGCGCTGCAGAGAAACCTGACCAAGGTGAAGTACTGGCAGTCGGTAACGGAAAAGTGGGGGATGATGGGAAAATTCGTCCAATGGCAGTGAAAGTTGGCGATAAAGTATTGTTTGGTAAATATGCCGGACAGTCTGTCAAAGTTCAAGGCGAAGAACTTCTGGTTATGCGGGAAGAAGATATCATGGGTGTGATAGAAGGTTAAACGCTTCAATTCGATTACCTGCAAAAGAATATGTGTTGTTGAGAGATTAGGAGAAAAGTTATGTCTGCAAAAGAAGTGAAATTTGGTGATTCAGCGCGTCATAGAATGGTGGCTGGTGTGAATATTTTA
>CAZDYN010000150.1:0-6160 GCA_964509635.1 uncultured Nitrosomonas sp.
TTTCCAGGGAATATTTAGTCAATCTATATCATATTGATAATAATCATAGAGAGCTAACATTATTAAGACATCAACGGATTCCCATAAACACTCGCACAAGAAATATCCGGTCGTTTATTAGAGTTGAAGTTTCATCCAAAACCTGCTCAGTCATTGGATATCACTTCAAACTGCTTGCTAATAATTTCCTTTCTTTTTTGTTTCAGAATCGTTCTTTTTGTCCATTCCAGACGGGGCGGTTGTAGTACGGTCGGATTTATCGGAAGAACTTTGCGTGCTCTTATCTTCATCACTTTTCTTTTTAGACGCGGTATTGGGCTGCGATTGCCGGCCTGAATCCTGCTTATCGTCTACTTTATTCTGCGTCTGAGAATACTCGGCAACTGCGGAGGTACTAGCTAACAAAAAAATTGTGCTGATAACAAAAGCTATCATTGAGATTTTTTTACCTTGAATCATGATAAAACTCCTTTTCATTAAGTGGATTCTAAGCCTCTGGAATTTCCAGAGATTGGCCTTAGGATTTTGATAATCCTCTTAATTCTCATGCCGGTCTGTACGTAACCGCACATTTGACTGCCGGCTAGGAGGCGCTAAACGACTTTTCTGCGAGCTTGATAATCAGTTTGTGCGCGGATGCGCGATCAGTACTCAAATCAGCAGTTTCCTCATCAGGATGGCCGTGCACAAATATTGTTTCGCTGGATTACTGAAGCGGCACTCCAAAAACCGCCCAAAGTGTGCCAATAAGAGTAAGAAGTCAGGAATTTTATAATAAAAACTGCTTAAGGAAGTCCTGAACAAGTGTCATTTCGAGCAAGAGCGAGAAATCTATTAAATTGATTATTAAAGATTCCTCACTGCATTCGGAATGACAAATGTGAGTTATTCAGAGTTTCCTTAAAGGAGGAGCAATCTTGAAAAATAACCTCAAGAAAACAACCGGAATACCTGCAATCCTTTAAAAAAAGAATTTCATACTGGAAGTACCTGTTTTTTCAAAAGCTAGTTAGAGAATGATGCGGCCGCAGCAAGATATCAATCTCCGGTTATTGGATAAGGCACCCCGCTGCTTGCGGCAGCGGTGCATCATCCGGTCCGCGGATCGCGGCGGCCGGTATCCGAACCGGCGGTGTTTCATGGCTATCGCTTCATTTCACTGCATGAAGCGCCATGCTGAAAACAACTGTAACACCGGTGGTGTTTCATGCTGACTGACACGCGCAGACTCTCGGTCAGTGTTTTTCCCAGCATATAATCGCTATCGTCATCCACCAGAGTGCAGGCATAAACCTGGCATTGCCCGCCATTTTTCACCACCATGCGGCTGAATGCGCACATAAATTCGCGCCGGGTTGATTCGGTCTGATAATCCACCATGCAACTCTGCGTAATCTGCGGAGCAGTGACCGTGACACCGGGCGGATGAAACTCGGGAAATTCGATACGCGGCAGATTTTCCGGCAAACCGGCACCGCGAAAAACTTCCGCGAAGCATTTGGCTACTTTTTTTGCCGGCATCCCTGCAATGGCCTGATTGGCGACCGATACGCTGAAGCCCATTTCATGCAGCGCGCACAACCCATCCAGCGCCATTGAAAACATGCCTTCACCGCGCCCCTGGTCATGCTCATCCGCCAGAAAATGATCCAGGCTGACGCGAAAGTGCACAGACTGTGGCCGCTCACGCAGCGGCTTTAACTGCGGCAGCCGTTTAATCAGCGGTTCCGTGGCATTGGTCAGCACCATGCAGGGACGGTACTGTAGCGCGTAGTCCAGAATGCGCACCATATCCTTGTTTATAAAAGGCTCGCCGCCGGTAAAGGAAAACTGCTTGACGCCCAAGGTCAAGGCTTCGTCCATGAATGGCCTGGCATCGTCGAAACGCATCAGTTGCAGACGGTCATCGCCGGGTTTCGAGCCTTCCAGACAAAACGGACAAGCCAGATTACAAGCGGTACCGGTGTGAAACCAGAGCTCCTCCAAGGCATGCGCACGGATAAAACCGCGCGGCTTGTCGTCAGGCGTCACATACCATTGCTTCGAGCGCGAACGATGTTCATCGGGTGCGGGTATAACGGTGGCGTTCATATTCAGCAGCACCCGCCGTTCGGCTCACCCGTGATGGCATCATCAAACGGAATGCCCATGCCGCAGCCCGGAAAAATGCCAAAATGCTGATCAAAGTTGCCATAAAAATCAAAATGCCCGATAAAGCGCGTATCGTGCAGCATGCGCCAGGTATTGCCGCACACCGGAAACTGTTTGCCGGTCTCGATAAAATGGTGTTTATCCAGCCGGAATGCATGACGATGGTGCGGAATCGTGCCGCGATATACCACCGCTTGCCCATGATCCTCGCAAGCGGGTTCCAGGCCGTGCAGTTTGAACAGACGGTAGGTCGCCGAATAAAAACGGATATTCCCGGTTTTATCCGCCAATTCCGGGTTGCTGATGTCAATCGGGCGGTCTTCGACCAGACGCGGATCGGTGAAGCCGTTCTGCCGCGCCAGTTGCAGGAAATCATTCCAGTACAGCGCGCCGCTCAGACATTCGCCATACAGCACCGGATCCTGCGTCAATACCGCCGGAATGCGCCGGTCGCTGTAGACATCGGAAAAATACAACTCCCCGCCCGGTTTCAGCACGCGGCAAGCCTCGCGCAATACTGCGGCTTTATCCGGCGCCAGATTGATGACGCAATTCGATACGATCACATCCACGCTGGCATCCGCCAATTCAAGCTCGTGCAAGCGTTCGATATAACCGTGCAGAAAACGCACATTGCTGCGTTTGTAGCCAAAGGCTTCCTGATGATATTTTTCATGCTGGCGCGCTACCGCCAGTTGTTCCTCGGTCATGTCGACACCGGTCACCCGGCCCTGCTCTCCAACCAGTTGCGACAGCACATACACGTCACGCCCCGCGCCGCATCCCAGATCCAGAACCGCCAGACCGTGCAGCAATTCGGGCAAAACCAGGCCGCAACCGTAATAGCGTGTCTGCACTTCGGCATGCACCCGTGCCAGCAACGGCTTGACAAAATGCGGCATGCCGTCATCGGTGCAGCATGCATTGGTCTGCAAGTCATGTCCTCCGGTCAGCGTTTCGCCATAATATTTTTGAACAATTTCCTGCATGGTATTCCTTCAATCTGAACGATAAGTATCATTATGTCACTCAAGAGTCCATTTTAGAATGATAACGTGAGGCCAGCTCGCGCGGCGCAGCACCGCACATAAAACGGAGCGCCAGTTTGCGGTTATTCCAGGTGCGCCGCCACCAGCCGTCGCGCTGCCAGCGGCGCGAATCGACAAAAACCGGTTCAGCCAGAGGTAAAAATTGGCCTGACCGCCGTGCCGCGCGCACCAGCGGCACTTCCTCAAACAGCGGCCACGGCGCATGCCCGCCCGCCTGAAGATACGCCGGACGCTTCATGAAAATCCCTTGATCGCCATACGGTACACCAAAGCGGCAACGCAACGCTATCGCCGGTTCCAGAATTAATGCCGGCCACGCGCACGGTCTGGCAAAGCGGAAACGGAAATAACCGCCAATGGCGCCGCGTTGAATCGCTTTTGTCATCGCCGCTAAAGAATCCGGCGAAATTTGTGCATCGGCATGCAGAAACCACAAAACATCGCCTTGCGCCCGCGCCGCGCCAGCCAGCAACTGCTGTCCGCGGCAAGGCTCACTGACGAGCCGTTGCACCTGAAAGCGCGCGCAAATTTCCGTGCAACGATCACTACCGGCCGCATCCACGACGATAATCTCATGCGCTTGGTGCGGCAATTGCTGCAATTGTGCCAGCAGACCCGCGAGCTTTTCCTCATCGCGGTAGCACGGAATAATGACGCTGAATTTAAGCATGGGGAGCCTTTATGCGCGAAATAATGCTTTCTGCAAGCTCAAGCAACGCCCGGCGCGCTACGCGTTGATCCTGCCGCAGCCAAGCCGCCAGTTTTGCAAAATCCTCGAATTCATCGATATCATGACCTTGCCCGAGCATTTGCACCGATTGTCCTGCAGCGTGGCAAAGAGCCAGCAGCGCGGCACCCAGTTGATCGCCGCTCCACGGCAATGCGGACAAATCCGGCCATGCGCGGCGATTGGCCATCAGCACAACACCGCCATCGGATGCCGGGATCAACGCGACATCATTGCGCGATAAAGCCGTGCGCGCCGCTGTGTAATCGGCTGCGCACAATCCCGGCGCGTCACTGCCGATGAACACCAGCCGTTCCATTCCACGCGCGCGCAGGGTTTGATCCAGCGCGTTCAGCCGTTGCCCCAGATTACCGCATACCTGCGGCACAACCGCAACGTGTGAAGAAACCGCAGAGGATACAGTCTGCGCCCAATGCGCATCTTCCGCGCTGGCCGGCGCAATCACCACCGGGCCGGGCCAGCCGGCGGCATCTTCCAGCGCGCAAGCCAGCAAGGCACGAGCAACCTGATACGCGTTCTCCATACCCAGACTTGCCGCCAGCCTTTGTTTCCCGATGCCGGGGGCAGGCCGCTTGCACACCAGAACCAGCACAGCTTCACTCATTTTTCTTATCTTTAAATTAAAAACCGGTTAAGGAGACTCTGAATATAACTCGTATTTGTCATTCCGAATGTAGTGAGGAATCTTTAACAATCAATGTAATAGGTTTCTCTCTGGCTCGAAATGACACTTGTTCAGAGCTTCCTTAAGGAATTTCCGCGTGACTGTCATTTCTTTTCAGGCGGAATCCAGCAAGCATAAATAACCCTTATCCCAGAATGTATGATCTGAAAAGCTTGAGGCGTTATAATACCGCTCAAAGAACTGAATAATCCGTTAAAAATTACGATATGTCACAACCCTTATTCCAACGAACACCCCTGCTTGACGGCGACGATATCAACCGG
This sequence comes from uncultured Nitrosomonas sp., assembly GCA_964509635.1. Lineage (GTDB taxonomy): Bacteria > Pseudomonadota > Gammaproteobacteria > Burkholderiales > Nitrosomonadaceae > Nitrosomonas. The sequence goes on from CAZDYN010000150.1 coordinate 4,897, forward strand.
AAACGTGAAGAAATACGCAGTTATTTTCACAATACGCTGGATCGCTATGAGCAACTTTTCGAAACACTGCGGAATGACGAAGCCTACTATAAAAAACCGATCGCACTGCGTCACCCGCTGATTTTTTATCTGGGCCATACGGCAACCTTTTTTGTCAACAAACTGATTCTTGCCGGACTGATTACTGAACGCATCAATCCCAGACTGGAATCTATTTTTGCCGTCGGCGTCGACGAAATGAGCTGGGATGATCTCGACAGTACGCATTACGATTGGCCCAGTGTCGACGAAGTGCGCGCCTACCGCAAAACCATGCGCGCAATCGTTGATCACCTCATTTCTACGCTGCCGCTGAGTCTGCCGGTCACCTGGGAAAGTCCATGGTGGCCGATTGTGATGGGCGTCGAACACGAGCGCATCCACCTGGAAACTTCCTCGGTGCTGATCCGCCAGCACGCCTTGCAGTTCGTGCAACCGCACCCGGATTGGCAGCCGTGCCGCAAATCCGGCGCCGCACCGCAGAATTCACTGATTAATGTTGCCGCCGGAACGGTCACGCTGAATAAAACCAAAACCAATCAGCAGCATTACGGCTGGGATAACGAATACGGCCTGCACACCGCCAATGTCGCCGCTTTTCAGGCGGGCAAATATTTAGTCAGCAACCAGGAGTTTCTGGCTTTCATTGAAGCCGGCGGTTACCGCACCGATAGTTTTTGGCTGGAAGAAGGCCGCTCGTGGCGGCAATTCACGCAAGCGGAATACCCCACTTTCTGGGTTAAAAAGGGCGGTGACTGGCTGTTGCGGCTGATGACCGAGGAAGTGCCGATGCCGTGGGACTGGCCGGTCGAAGTCAATTATCACGAGGCCAAAGCATTCTGCAACTGGAAAGCCGCCACGACCAAGCAGCCGGTGCGGCTGCCGACGGAAGACGAATGGTACCGGCTGTATGATGCCGCACAGCTATCCGAAGTACCGCCGGACGCAAAAGCTTGCGGCAATCTGCATCTGGATTACTACGCTTCCAGTTGCCCGGTAACCGAATTCGCGCACGGCGAGTTTTTCGATATCACCGGCAATGTGTGGCAATGGACCGAGACACCGACGTACCCGTTCGAAGGTTTCGACGTGCATCCGCTGTACGACGATTTCACCACGCCGACCTTTGACAACCAGCACAATCTGATCAAGGGCGGTTCGTGGATCGCCTGCGGCAACGAATCGCTGCGCAGTTCGCGCTACGCCTTCCGCCGCCATTTCTTCC
>CAZDYN010000151.1:0-6151 GCA_964509635.1 uncultured Nitrosomonas sp.
GCGAACAATTCCTGGTTAAAGCCGCCCACGTCACGAAATGCATCGGTGCGGCACACGACCAGTGCGCCGGATGCCCAGCGGAATGTGACTGACAATACGGTCCACAGGCGCATTGCGGCGTTACCCCACCACGGCAGGCCGGGCATGTGCATGACGCTGCCGCAGCCGACGTATTGGCCGCTTTCGATCATGCGCAGGATGTCGGCGACCATGCCGGGATTGAGCAGGCTATCGGCGTCGACAAACAGTAAACAGTCACCCTCAGCCGCCGCGGCGCCTGTGTTGCGGGCGCGGCCGATCTGGTTGATTGGCTCAAATACGACTTGCGCGTCAGCCTGTCTTGCCAGTTGCGCGGTCTTGTCGGTTGAGTTGTTGTCGACGACGATGACTTCGTGCGTAAATCCGGGTTTGGCATTGGCATGGATTGATTCCGCAATGGAATTCAGGCAATCCAGGATCAACAGTTCTTCGTTAAAGGCGGGGATGACGATGGAGAGATGCATGGGTAAGCAACTGGGATTTAAGTGTGAATATGGCCGGTGCAGTTCAACCTAAAAACCTCAGTTGAATGGGGTTTAAAGTGCGTTGATTTTTATTTTTGGCAAGGCACAATGAGGCGTAATAACGCGTTATTACAACGAATTGTAACGCAGCAAAAATTAAAAAGCAGCGTGCTATAAACACCATAGTTTGACTCACCATCTGGATGAACCAGCATTGCTCTAATTGTTTCATGTATTCATATCGTTAGTCATCTCGGATAACGGTCAACTGAGGTTTTTAGGTTCAAGAGTATCCGGGTGATAGTCATCCCGTGCATGGCGGGAAAGCTATATTGCAGGCTATCAAAAGGTTCTTCCCGCATCGGGAATGACAGCCGCGGGTCTATTTCGTGATTTTCAAAGCAATGCGCGGAGAGTGGTCATTTCCGCTCCCCGCGGCAGGATTAAAACTCGCCGGACTTGATATAAGGCTGTGACCACAGAATGACTTGCATCAGCACGGATTTGCGCCAGGCATCCTGCATACGATCCACGTCATCGCGTGAGTGACCGCCTTTTTCCAAAAACGGGCGCAGCGTGGTCGTGATCGGGATCAACAACGCAAAAATGTAATGCACGTGAATGATGGGTACGGATTTTACATTATCGGTGGTGTTTTTCTTCGAGCTGTGGTGGCGCAATCCAATTTCGTACTGATAATTGAGCCAGTCTTGATCGTATTCGGCTTTGGCGGTATCGAGAATCCACTGGCCAAAGCGTTTGCGCACGCCGCCCAGGTAGTCCATGTTGGGGCTGCCATCGGCTGCGTTTGTGAAGTAGTGCAGCAGGAACGGGGTTGAGCCGACAAAGCCGTACCATACATCCAGAATTTGTTCGGTCTGATCCTTGAGAATGTCGTGCGACATTTTCAGGTAACGCACATCGTCGTCGCCGAACAGGGAAGCTTGTTTCAGCTTGGCGAAATCATCCATCGATACGGGGGATTTTGCAAGTGAGGCGCTGCCATACGTGTAGCCGGGTATATTTGCTGTCATAAAATTTCCTTATTTAATATGTAAATTAATCGCCATAGGCAACAAAATCTATCGTTACCCTATGCGTTTGACATCATGCGGTTATGCAATGAATTCGTGTCGGATTATATAGAAAAATGAATCGATTGAATATTTGAAACGCGGATTCTACAGGATTGATAATTTGCCGGGGTAACCTTTTTATTGCCGGACTGACTCCGATCGCTGTCATCCTTATCATATTGCAGCATGCCTGCACCCGTCCATGCCGATCCTCAGCGTATTCACATTTGTCATTCCGAGCGCAGCGAGGAATCTTTAATAATTAATTTAACAGATTTTTCGCTCTTCTCGAAATGAAGTTTGTTCAAGGCTTCTCAAGGAATGCCGCCATACGATGGTTATGGCTGGCCGGCTACCGACCAGGATGATCCTCCATTCGTCGATATATAGACACGTTCCCGGGATGCGCCGAAGAGTGTGCCGTCCTGTGCGAAGTTGGGAGATATCCTGAACTCAATGAATTGAATATTTTTCTTGAGTAGTGACGACAAACCTGCATTCTGTACTGATGTCACTATTCCCTTCCCATCCAGAAATACGCGATAAAAGCCTTTGCCGCGCACGTTGATAAAAACTATCCGGTCGTTGACGAAGTTGGGGGAAAATTCGATCTGCTCGATGACAGTGCCGGGTCCGATTTTGACATTCTTCAATTGTTTCCAGGTGCTGCCCCCGTTGGCCGAACGGTAAACACCATTGTTTGTGCCGGCGAGTACCAACCGGTCGGTGGCAAAATGAGGAGAAATGGCAACCCCAGTATATCTCGTTGTATTATATCCGCGCGATACGATGGTATCGGCTCCGGTACGTGACCAGCTATCTCCGCCGTCTGTTGTGCGCCAGACTTCGCCGCCAAAGTTGGCGGCAAAAGCCGTCCGGTCGACGGCATAATTGGGTGAGACAGCCACGCCCGTAATACTGGGGGATTTGGGAACCCCGCGCATTGTACGCCAGCTGATGCCGCTATCGGTAGTCTGAATAATTCCATGCGATCTCGTTGCAAAGTATATTTCCTGATCGGCATCAAAGTTTGGCGACAATGCCAACCTGTTTACAAATACTTCGCCCGGTGCTATGTCGGTAAATTTTGGAATGAGCAGTACATTCCAGTTATTTCCGAAATCACTGGTAAATCCCACTTGTGAGAAGTTTGTAGCGGCGACTGCTATTGGAGAGCCCGTGTGGTTCTGCACAAAATCAATATCGAAGGCGCTCAATATTTGAGTGAGCGGTGGAATTTCCCAGCCAGCCGTGACGGGGATCCATGTAACGCCACGATCGGAAGAAGTATAAAAACCATCACTGTCGTAGGAGGTGGCCATAACCGTCTGATCGTCCCGGAAATGCGGGGATATGGCCAGACCCGTGACCAAGCCTTTTCTTGGCAGCTTTTTAGTCCAGGTATCACCGCCGTCTGGCGAAATGAACAATCCGTTAGCGGCGGAGAGGAATACAGTCTGGCTGCCTGATAAGGAATTGGATACTTGTATTTCCTTAAATTCGTCCAAGGGTGGCACCTGGTTGGTGATTTTTGCTCCGGATGAATGAAATATCCAGTTCTCGCCGCCATCGGTTGATTTGAATATCGCCTGAGTCACACTGGTACTGAACACGGCGCGATCCGTGGCATAATCCGGCGAGACAGCCACGTTATTGATCGCCTCGGCTGGCAGATTGCCGGATTTGTTTGTAAACGTTTGACCCAGGTCAGTGCTGTGAAAGACACCCGCGCTGGTTGCCAGGTATATTTCCTTGGGGGTTCCGGGTGTAATCGCGATATCGTATACCGTTGCACCTGCCGGATTGCCCAGATCGATCCAGTTGACTCCGCCATCCGGGGAAATGCGCAGATTTCCGCTCGTATCAGCCGCTATCACGGTGCCATCCTGAGTGAAATCCGGCGATGCCGCGATAACAGTTACCGCAAACGATGGATCCAGAATCCGGTTCCAGGCGGTTTCCGTACTGGAGCGCCGGTAAAAAGTGCCATTGTTGAGTGACAGGAAAAGCACATAATCGGGATCCGTGCCTGCGATGACCAGATTCTTTGCCTGTAAGTTGATCAGGCCCGTGTTAAAAGGCTGCCATGAATTACCTTGATTGGAAGATTGATAGATGCCATTGCCAAAAGTCGCGACAAACACGGCACGGTCAGTCTTGAAGTTTGGCGATACGCGGATAGCAGTAACCTTGAATATATTGTCCATTCCGTTCGGCAGCTTGGTCCAGGTTGCGCCGCCATCGGTTGAACGGAGAATATCAATGTAACCTACTGTTAGTTCGCCATAAGTTGCCAGAAAGAATGTCTGGTCATTTGCAAAATCAGGGGATATTCCCAATCCGTCGACCGGGTTATGCGGATTATCGGCTTGCGCTTCAATACTGATCAAGCTGAGTAATGCAACGAGGATGGCAGTAATTGTTATTTTATCGATCATGATATTCTGCTCTCCATTTAGTTGTTGTGGATTAATTTTTATTATAAATACATAATCTTATAATTATTCTGTTTTTTCTATTATAAGGTAAGCGCTGGATAGGGCAATAAGCATTTTGCTTAATTTGAGCAGCATGAATCTTGCAATCCGGTGCGGTGCGCGTGAATGAGTACTGGCTGTTTATAACAAGGCATCCAGCCAGTTTTTCCAGTGCCGGTATTTCTTTACCAGCGCGGTATTATGCTGTGCGATTTTCACTGCCTGCGTTTCCTGGTGACAGGTGATTCCTGAGCCGCCAGCGAGCAAAGCCGCTCCTTGCAGACTGGTTTCCTTTTGCTGCAAATGGAAAACCGGGCAGGGCGCGCATTGCGCGATGCCGGATTGCAGACAAAGTAACCCGGACAGACCGCCTGACAGATAAGCCCGGGTGAGCGGCGCCCGGCGGTGAAAATCCTCCAGGATGCGCGCCACGCGGAAAATGATCGCTTCGAGCAGCAGTGCGGTGATTTGCCGTGTGGTCAGACCGGAAACGGATTGCGAAAAATAGATGCCCCAGTCAGAGCGGAAATAGGGCGCGCCCAGTCCGCTCGGCTCCGCCAGGCAGAAAATGTCATTGTTGGCCAGATCGCCGATGCAACAATCCTTTACCGGATAAGGGGCCAGTGCGGCAGCGATGGAGTTGAGCGTGCCTTCGATGGCGAATTGCGCTGGCCGGTTCCCGTTTTGATAAACCAATGTCTGCAGATAACCGTTAAAGGCTGCTTCATTGCCGGCAAGAGAGCGGATCACAAAGCCGCCCGTGCCAAGATTCACCAAAGCTTCGGTTGGGCTGCCGGTCAAACTGGCGATCAGCGCGGCGGATTGATCGCCCACGCTGGCTTGCAGGGTCAAGCCGGTATCCAATGGCAGATTTAATCCGGTTGAAGGTTTGATTGGCGGCAGAATTGAACGTGGAATATCGAATAACCCGCATAAAGTATCCGACCATTGCAGCTCATGGATATCCATGAGCAGGGTGCGTGCAGCCATCGAAGCATCGGTGAGAAAATGCCGGCCGTGCGTCCAGCGCCAGATCAGAAAAGTATCCAGCGTGCCGGTCAGCCATTGACCGTCAACAAGCTTGTCACGCCACGGCGGATTTTCCTGCAGCAGGACGCTGAGCTTGGGCGCGAAGTAATAAGGTGTTAAACGTAAACCGGTTAGCTGGTGCAGGGCATCTTCCTGTTCATGTAAACGGGCGCAACAACCGGCCCCCCGGTCATCCTGCCAGGAGATCAGCGGCGTTACCGGCTGAGCGCTGGTTTTGTCCCAAATCAGAAAAGACGAGCGTTGACTGCACAGCCCTAACGGCAGATTGCCGCCGGTTTGTGCCACGCATTCCTCGAGAACTGCCCCGGCGCTATGAGCATAGTCCATTGCATTGCTTTCATAGCGTCCATTGCGGTTATCAATCGCAGGTGCGGGTTGGGTGACGATATGCTGGAGATTGCCCCGGCAGTCCATCAAAGCAGCTTTGATGGATGTCGTGCCCAGGTCGAGCGCAACCGCCGCCGGGATCAATGTGTGAGTCATCGCCTGCGGCAGCGCTCAATTTCCTGCTGCAACCGGGTATCGTCCCAATGCAGGGTGGCGGCGACGCGCTGGCCGGTTTGCCGCAACTGATCTTCCGTGAGTCTGGTAAGAATCAATAATGGCAGGCGGCGGCGCAGCAGATCGTCGAGATGCATGACCATTTCATGGGCGGCGCAGTGCATCAGGTCGGCAACAATAAACGGTAGCGACGGAACGATCCGTTGCGCCAGACCGGCTGATGTTTCGATACTGCGGAAAATGCCGGCTGCTTGCGTACCGTGACGATGCAGCAGCCATTTCGCGCATTCCGCATCGATGCCTGATTGCATGGCGCGTTTCTGCATGGCGGCAAACCATGCCGGGAAATTTTCCCGCGGCGCCCAGGGAAGGTGATTGTCTTGGGTGGCGCAGGGCTGCGCGATGCCCAGTTGCGCGCACACCGTGTCGACGATACGGGCGGCATCCGGACGCGCTGAGGTGATTTTCCCGCCGATGGCATAGTGCACGCCGTTGGGTGTGGTTTTCAATTCCCAGTCACGGCTGATTGCGGAGGGTGAGCCGG
>CAZDYN010000152.1:0-6128 GCA_964509635.1 uncultured Nitrosomonas sp.
TCTTCAGGCTGAAAAACTTGAACCTTTCTGTGGCGGCCGCAAAATCAGAATACCGCATTTTCACCTTACGTTAGTATTTCTAGGTGATATCAGTATTTGCCGTATAGAAACGCTTCGGCAAATTATGAAAAACATATCCGCAAAGAAATTCGAACTTAATTTGGATAAGATCGGCTACTGGAAGCATAATCAAATTATCTATCTTCAGGCAAAGCAATACCCGGTTGAATTGTTCGCGCTTGTTGAGGCATTAAAAACGGCACTATACGAAACTGGATTCTCATTTGATGCACGTATTTACAAACCACACATCACTTTAATCCGGAAAGCAAAGCATCCGATCAATACTGATCTGATTAAACCCATTCTCTGGCACGTCAATCAATGGTCTCTCATACAATCCAAACCCATGCAAACGGGCATTGACTATGTTCCGCTCGGCCATTGGCTTTTAAAATAAATCAATATTCATCAGAACACTATAGCCGAAGGCTATTAAATCACAATTAATTTTAATTCTCTTATTACACCAATCCACAATCACCTTGAAAATCCTTGCTCTTGAAACCTCCACTGAGTTTTGTTCCGTTGCACTCAATCTGGATGGAGAAATATTCGACAAAGAAGCTCTGGCGGGCCGCTGTCATTCGGAAATTCTTCTACCCATGGTACGAGAAATACTGGCAGAAGCAGAACTGACATTGCAACAAATCGATGGTATTGCCTTCGGCTCAGGTCCTGGATCTTTTACCGGCTTGCGCATTGCATGCGGTATCGCGCAAGGCTTAGCATACGCCAGCAATCTCCCTGTCACGGGAATCAGCACACTGGAGGCCATGGCACAAAAAACCGGTAAACAGAAAGTCATCGTGGCGCTTGATGCTCGCATGAGAGAGATTTATCATGCCGCCTATCAGAAATTAATCAATCATGACTGGGAAATCATCAGTCCGCCCGCACTCTGCTCACCGCAACAAGCCCCCTCGGTACCGGGTAATGAATGGTATGGCTGCGGCAGCGGTTTTGATGTCTATCACAGTGAACTGACAGCGCTCTATCGTGACAACATTCAACAAATTCATTATGAACTCCATCCTCATGCGAAAGAAATAGCGCAGCTTGCACTGCGGAAATTCAGTGATGGTTCCAGTACGGATCCAGCTCATGCAGCACCTGTATACATACGTAATAAAGTCGCACTAAAGGAAAATGAGCGATGAACATGACATGGCAACAAGCTATTGAAATCAGAAAAATGCACCCTTCGGATCTGGATCAGATTATCCTGATTGAACGAGAAATCTTTCTTTTTCCGTGGTCACCGGGAAATTTTTCCGATTCAATTGAAACTGGCTATGTGTGCCACGTTCTGCAACAAGCCGATACGCTTATGGGTTACGGAATCATGATGATGAGCCCTGAAGAAGCGCATATTCTTACCCTCGGCATCGCCGCAAACTGGCAGAAAAAAGGTTTGGGGAAAAAACTACTGCAACATTTTATTCAATATGCCAGAGAGCAGAATACAAAATCGATCTTCCTGGATGTACGGGAATCCAATCACAGCGCTGCGCAACTCTATAAGAAAATGGGGTTTCAACAAATTGCAACACGCAAAGGTTATTACCCGGCAATGTGCGGTCGTGAAGATGCTCTTGTTATGCAATTGATGTTATGAATAACCGGCGCAGGCAAATACTTAATGAACTGAATTTACTGCCTCTGTGGCAGTTAAAATCAGATTCTTCGAAGCGTAATGAAGTATTTGAATCGCAATCCGCCGGACCCGGAAACTTGTCGTTTGTACCTGATATTGCAAAAGATCCGCAACAATCTCAGGAAGTTCATCGAATGAATTGGGATCAACTGAAACTTGCAGTTTCGCACTGTACTGCCTGCCCTTTAAGTCAAACACGCACTCAGACCGTATTTGGCGTTGGTGATGAGAATGCCGATTGGTTATTTGTTGGCGAAGGGCCAGGCGCAAGAGAAGATGCAACGGGCGAACCTTTTGTTGGTCAGGCTGGTAAGCTGCTTGATCAAATGCTGGCGGCTATCCGGTTAAAGCGTGGCCAGCAAGTCTATATCACCAATATCGTCAAATGCCGCCCGCCGAATAATAGAAATCCCAGTTCTCATGAGGCCCGGCAGTGCGAACCTTATCTGACCAGACAGATCGCCTTGATTAGGCCCAAGCTTATCGTGGCACTGGGAAAAGTTGCCGCACACAATCTTCTCAAATGCGACGACAGCATTTCCAGCTTACGCGGAAAAGTACATGATTATTCAGGCATACCACTCATTGTTACTTACCATCCCGCCTATTTGTTGCGCTCACTTCCGGAAAAAGCAAAGGCCTGGAAAGATTTATGTTTTGCCTTATCAACCATGCAATCGCTACGATAAGTGACTTGTATCTTTATCTCATTGATACAATGAAATTAATGTGTTTTTTTTGCTCCAATCAAATAGAGCGAATCCTCTTTACTCTGATTAAGCAGATGCCATTTTCTAATCAATGCCATCATGATGGATACAAATAACCCAAAAGCAGCGATAACGATATAAATATGCACTTCAAACAAAATCAGCAGGGCATACAGTAACAGCATCACTAGAATACTCAGATTCTCATTGAAATTCTGCACTGCAATGGAATGCCCGGCACCCATCAGAATATGCCCGCGATGTTGCAATAAAGCATTCATCGGCACAACAAAGAATCCCGCCAAACCGCCAATCAACATCAATAAAGCAACTGCGATCCACAAGTCTCTTACTAGAATCATGATCATCACAACGACTCCCATGGCGATGCCCAGTGGAATCACTTTTACTGACTGCCGCAACGAAACCCATCGGGCGGCCATGATAGCACCGATTGCTATACCCACAGCGACGACTCCCTGGAGTTGAGCGGCTTGGTTGAGCGGATAATTCATGGCCACTTCAGCCCATTTCAGTACAATAAACTGAAGCGTCGCACCCGCCCCCCAGAACAAAGTCGTCACTGCAAGCGATATTTGTCCGAGTTTGTCCGTCCATAATAATTTCATGCAGTGACCAAACTCATGTACCAGATAAAATGGATTTCTCTTTGGCATGCGGTGATCTACGCCTGTATTTGGAATGTACAGATTAAATAACGCTGCAACCGCATAAATGATGGCTATCAAAAAAATACTGCTTTCCAATGCACTATCAATGCCTGTTTCAATAACAGGAAAATCAAATTCCATTAATACATTTGCAACAGCCGGTGTAATCAGAATACCGCCCATTACAGTTCCTAATACGATGGATGCCACCGTTAATCCTTCAATCCATCCATTTGCGATGACCAATTTTTCCGGTGGTAATAATTCAGTCAATATGCCATATTTGGCGGGTGAATAAGCTGCGGCCCCCAACCCGACAACCGCATAAGCAGCCAGCGCAAAATACTGATGCGCGGCAATGAATAACAATCCGCAACCTGCTATTTTAATAGTATTGCTAATAAACATGACACGCCCTTTTGGCATCGAATCAGCAAATGCGCCGACAAAAGGGGCAAGAATGACATAGAACAATACAAAAACAAGCTTTAGCATCGGTGTTAAATAAGCAGGAGCATGCAAATCAATCAATAGTGCAATCGCCACAACCAGCAACGCATTATCCGCCAGAGAAGAGAAAAATTGCGCCGCCATAATAGTATAGAAACCGCGTTCCAAACCAATTCCTTGTAACTTTAATTTTTAAAACAATGAACTATTAATTCATCACACTTGTTCTATGAAACCACTTAAAACACAAGATCCCCGTCTTCTATCATAAATCCATCCGATTCAGCATGCTGAGATTAGCATATTATGCAGATTATTAAGGCATCAACGCATGAATGTGAATTCAGTGTACTAAAATGCAGGTTATTATAAAAAAATTGAGCAATGCGCCCTCTTATCCTGGACACAAACTTAATGACACGCCCTATTCAAGCTTTTATAGATCTTTCCGCCTTAAAACATAACCTGACCGTAGTACGTCAATATGCTCCCAATTCACGCATCATGGCCGTCATCAAGGCGGATGCTTATGGCCATGGATTGCTTCATGTCGCAAGCGCACTTAATAAGGATGTTGATGGATTTGCGTTACTTGAACTGGATGCCGCAATAAGCTTACGGGATGCCGGTTATCAGCAACCAATTCTACTCTTGGAAGGTTTTTTTTCTACAAAAGAATTGGCCGTATTCGAACAGTACCGATTGAGTGCAGTGATTCACCACACTGAGCAAGTCGACATGCTGATTAATTCCAAACATCATAAATTGGACTTATTTTTAAAAATTAATACCGGCATGAATCGCCTGGGATTGACACCCGAGCAGTCCCCTCAAATAATCAAAACAATCATGGAGAGTCACTGTGTCAGAAACATTACCTTGATGACACATTTTGCCTGTGCCGACGATCCATCGGAGAAAGATAGCGTTTTCCAGCAGTTGCAATGCTTCAAAGCAAGCATTAAAAAGTACAAGCATCCCTGTTCACTCGCAAATTCAGCGGCGATCATCCGCTTCCCTGCAACGCATGCTGAATGGGTCCGCCCCGGTATTATGTTGTATGGTGCGTCACCTTTTCCTGATAAAACGGCATCTGAGCTAAATCTACAACCAGTCATGACACTATCCAGCAAAATTATTGCGGTGCATGATCTTAAAATTGGAGAAAGGGTCGGCTATCACGGCCTTTTTCAGGCAGATCATCCAATGCGTGTTGGCATAGTCGCATGTGGTTATGCCGATGGATATCCACGTCACGCGCCGACAAACACACCGGTATTAGTAAATAATCAACGCAGTAGATTATTAGGACGGGTATCAATGGATATGCTGGCTATAGATCTGACGAATATCGGGAATACCGGACTCAACAGTCCGGTTACTCTTTGGGGAAAGGGGGTATCAGTTGATGAAGTAGCTCAATACGCAGACACAACCAGCTATGAACTACTTTGTGCATTGGCTCCACGAGTGGAAAAGGTTGCTGTGATATAAAACAAAACGTCGATATGCCCGATCCACTCCGGGCATTTGATTTTACGCTGACGGAATTATTCCACTTTTGCCTTACTGCGCAAATCTTGCACAACAGTTGCAAATTCACGTTGTAACACACGTTGCTGTATGTTTTGTTTAACTTCTTCAAACGGAGGAACCGCCATTGGGCGGATATCCATCAATTCAATCACATGCCAGCCGAAGGAAGTCTGTACGGGCTGGTCGGTCAAACTACCCTTCGATAATCTTACGAGTGCTTCAGAAAAAGGTCTGACATAGGCTGCAGGTGGGCTCCAGTTAAGCTCGCCGCCATTTTCCTTACTTCCATCATCTAAAGATTTTTCTTCAGCAATTTTTGCGAAATTACCACCTTTCCGAAGGCTAGCAATAATATCCCGGGCTTCGCTTTCGCTTGCCACAAGAATATGACGCGCTTTGTACTCTTTGTCCCCCATCTGCACTTTCAGAATTTCATATTCCTTACGCAGAGTATCATCGCTGACCAAATTATTTTTTATGTAATCCGCTTGAAATGCTCTAACCAGGACTGCCTGACGCGCTATTTCGAGTTGCGCGATAACTTCCGGATCGAGATCCAATCTTTTTTTAGTTGCTTCTTGTGCAAGAATTTCTTCTGCAATCAGATTCTCACGTAACGCCTTTCTCATTTCCGGACCATCTGGCTGACCCTGCGCAACATTTGCTTTCACCATCAATTCCAAACGCGCTTGCGGAATCGCTACACCATTCACTCTAGCTACAACTCCTGTCGACTGAGCCTGAGCTGATAGTGCAACCAAGCCCAAAATACCAACCATCATTACTTGTGAAAATTTCGTCAAACGCATGGAATTTCCTTTACTGTGATTTGGATAAAATTTATATTGCCAGAATAAGTATACCGTTAGAAAGTATACGCCTTAACTAAATGAACGTGAACCTTTACCTCTCGTCAATGCCGATGAAGCGATTAGACACTTGGTAAAATAACACTTACCATTGCCCTATGCAGGCAATACCTTCTTAAAAGGTTTAACAATCACTCTCCGATAGACACCCGCACTAACATAAGGATCATTATTT
>CAZDYN010000153.1:0-6127 GCA_964509635.1 uncultured Nitrosomonas sp.
GGAAGCTTGATCGGGATATTGCATGGCAGGGATCAAGTGCTCAATGATCTGGTGGCAAACATTGTCCACTGATAATTCCAATCCAATACTGCGGCGAATTTCATAAAGACAGGAGATTTCCTTCAAACGTTCATGCAACTCGATTTCCTTGTGACTCAATTCGATTGAAAACTGCTCGGCTGTTTCCTTGGCTATGCGCGCTTCTCTTTCCGATTTAATCAGTTTACGTACAAACCAGTTTAATAGCAGTATCTCAACGATGATCAATCCGGCAAGATACAGAATAATATTTTTCAATTCTTCAGTGACCGGCTTGAATAATTCTTCCTCGTCCAGTTTTAGAATCATACCCAGGCCAATAGTGCGTAGTGGAGCATATGCTTCTATGACCGGCACTCGGCGGTAGTCTTTGACGGCGATAACACCGTTTTTTCCATCGAGTGCAAGGCTGATCGGTAATATTCCACCTTCCGTTATTCGTTTCAGATGTTTAAATTTCACCCCATCGATTTGACTTATCAAGCAAGGCATCTCCTGTTTATCTTTTTCAGGAGGCGCGCATAGTATGAATTCTCCGGTTTCACCGATTGATCTGATTTCACTGATTCTGCGAGTTGATTGCGGTAACGTCATTTCAGTTGTGATACTGCCGATACGATGTTTATTTTCATCTAATACATCAATGCTGGTGTGCAGGATAAACTGCTCATCCCATATAATTAATGTATCGCTGTACCGGCTCAGCGGCAGCGATTGAGCTTGATTCTCGGAAAAATGTCCCGCTTGCGACAATACATTGCCGTGCATGTCATAAACGACCGCAGCAGAAAAACCGCTCTGCAACAATGATTCAACGTTTCTTGCAAGGTCATGCAACGCGTTATCACTGCCGGGTTGCGCATTGATTTCCTGCATTGATTGGACGATAAAGGGACGAAGGGTTAACGCACGAGTATCGGCCAATCCCTTCTGAACCATGCTTTCGATCAGATGCGCTTTACCTTGCAACGCGACACCCAATCCTCTACCCAGTACCGATTCAATCTGCTGCCGCATTGCGCTATACACTGCAATGCCGGTCGTCAGAGTCAATCCCAGCAAGAGCAGGCCGCCAATAATGCTGATTTTTCGATCGTCGCGTGTTAAAAGCAATTCGCTCTTCCTAATTGGGTCTCAGGTTTATTATTAATTGAATTATAAGAAAAAAGTTTTGCCAATAATCCAAGATCTCAATATGTATTAATAAAGATACAGATTGATTAAAGTATAGTAGAAGTTGCAACAGCTTTTTTATTTTTCGGTGAGAGATTTTCCACACTCGATAAAAAGACGGAAAATATAGAGGATTCTCACATACCTGCACTTATTGATACAACTGTATTACAGGCATCATCAATGCGCTATAATGTTCAGCTTTTCCCCTCGGTTGATTAGAAATAATGTTGCAAGGTATTAGTCTCGCATGTGTTCGTGGTGATCGCGAGCTATTTAAGGATATTAGTTTTTCTCTTGAGGCAGGCGGTCTATTGCAAGTGCGGGGGCCGAATGGCAGTGGGAAAACCAGCTTGTTGCGAATGCTCTGTGGATTATCAAATCCCGCTGCCGGTGAAATTTACTGGCGTGATAATACGATTCGCTCCCTGGGGAGCGATTATCTTGCGGCTGTGACCTACATCGGTCATTTAAGCGGCACCAAAGATGATTTAACGGTTATTGAGAATTTGTGTATTTCGAGCGCACTTGCAGGATTTGAAATCAGTATGGCACAGGCAAGTGAAGCCCTGCACTATATGGGGCTGGGTGGAAGGGAAGCACTGCCTGTCAAAGTTTTGTCACAAGGTCAGCGCCGCCGTGTCGCATTGGCGCGTTTACTCGTTTGTAAGACTTCATTATGGATACTGGATGAGCCTTTGGTTGCATTGGATGTGGCGGCGGTTAAATTGATCCAGGAATTACTGCAACGTCATTTGCAACAAGGTGGCATGATCGTAATGACAACGCATCAGGAAATAGATGTGCCGGCAGTATCAACGACGCAATTGCAATTAGCCTGATATGTTTATTTGGATAATCAAGCGTGATCTTCTACTGGCCATGCGACGCCAATCGGATGTGCTGACCATTTTATTTTTTTTCATCATTGTGGTCAGTTTGTTTCCATTAAGTGTTGGTCCGGAAATGAATATGCTGCGTACGATGGCTCCCGGCGTTGTTTGGGTCGCAGCTTTACTGGCTTCAATGCTATCCTTGGGCAGGATGTTTTCCAATGATTACCTTGATGGCACACTTGAGCAAATGTTGCTGTCACCGCAATCGCTATCGCTATTGGTACTTGGAAAGGCACTGGCGCATTGGCTGGTAACCGGAGTACCGCTGGTGTTGATGGCGCCAGTATTGGGTATCCAGTATGATTTACCTGCTGATGCGTTGTTTGTTTTGGCTGCGGCTTTATTGTTGGGAACCCCGGTTTTAAGTTTGATCGGCGCCATCGGCGCAGCACTGACGTTAGGATTGCGGGGAGGTGGCGTATTGGTTTCACTGCTGGTATTGCCTTTATATATTCCGGTGCTGATTTTTGGTGCAGGTGCTGTTGAAGCTAATATGTCCGGTGTGGAATTTGATGCGCATTTATCACTGATTGGCGCATTTCTTTTAGTGTCGCTTGTTTTTGCGCCTTGGGCGGCCGCTTCTTCCTTGCGAGTTTCACTGGAGTAAAGTGATGAAACACAAATGTTTCTGATATAGGTTGTAATGCCAGCGTATTTTCAATACGCTGAATCTATTCATGTAAAGCGATTCTTGATTTTGCCATTTTGGTATAGAATTGGCGGCTACCGAATTTTGGGTTGGGTCGAAACTGAAATTTAATACGAAGAATTAAAAATTTATATGGCTATTAATTGGTTCAAATATTCTTCTCCCGCGAGTTTTTATTCACTAGCGGGAAAAATGATTCCAATATTTGTTTTTGCTGCAGTACTGTTTCTTGTAGCAGGACTCTACGTTGGTTTTTTTGTCGCACCTACTGACTTTCAGCAAGGTGAGGCTTACCGGATTATTTTTATTCACGTGCCCGCGGCATGGATGTCAATGTTTCTTTATGTTGTGATGGCATTTTGGGCCGGTATTGGATTGGCGTTTAATACGCGGCTTTCTTCCATGTTTGCGACAGCAATTGCGCCAACAGGTGCTATGTTTACCTTTATTGCATTATGGACTGGTGCGTTATGGGGCAAGCCTATGTGGGGAACATGGTGGGTGTGGGATGCGCGATTAACATCTGAATTGATCTTGTTTTTTCTTTATATCGGCTTCATGTCTTTGCAAGCCGCCATTGATGATCCGCGCCGGGCTGATAAAGCTGGCGCAATTATAGCCTTGGTAGGGGTTGTTAATATCCCGATTATTTATTTTTCAGTGCAGTGGTGGAATACCTTGCACCAAGGCGCTTCAGTCAGTGTTAATCAAGCACCTGCAATGGCATCCACGATGTTGACGGGTATGCTGATTATGGTGCTGGCGAGCTGGATGTACTCCATTGCAGTCATATTAAAACGTGTACGCATCATCATTCTCGAACGAGAAAATCATACGGCATGGGTGGCCGAATTGTATAAGAAGGAGATCGTGCGATGAATTGGTCCAGCTGGTCGGAGTTTTTTTCAATGGGTGGTTATGGGTTCTATGTATGGGGCTCATATGCAGTGACATTGCTTTGTATAGTGGGTGAGATTTTGTTAATTTCAAGTCGTCGGCGAACTTTGGAAAGACAATACGGTCACATTCACGAGTTAAATAAAAAAGAGACAAAAAAATGAAACCACGTCATAAGAAGCTTGCAATAATAGTCTCCGGAGTCACCGCATTAGGTGTTGCTGCTGTTCTAGTGTTGAATGCCTTTCAAAGCAATCTGGTTTTTTTCTTTAGCCCAACGCAAGTTGCTGCTAAAGAGGCTCCTATCGGAAAAAGTTTTCGCATTGGCGGATTAGTGGAAGAGGGTAGTGTTCAACGTGAAGACGGTACTACAACAGTGCATTTTGCAATAACTGACACAGCTCAAACTATCCCGGTCACCTATACGGGCATTTTGCCGGATTTGTTCCGAGAAGGAAAAGGTGTTGTTGCGCAAGGAAAAATATCTGATAACGGTGTTTTTGTAGCTGATGAAGTACTTGCCAAGCACGATGAGAATTACATGCCTCCTGAAGCTGCAGAAGCTCTCGAACAAGCAGCAAAAGCACAGAAAGCCTCTCTGGCGCAATAAGAATTTTCTCGGTTTTTATATTTAAAATCCTGATATATTAATATTTTATTCTAAATAATCATATAACTCATAAGACAAAATCATGATTCCTGAAATTGGTAATTTTGCTCTGATTCTTGCTCTTCTTTTAGCCATCATACAAGGAACACTGCCAATCATTGGCGCAGCGCGCGGCATTCCATCCTGGATAGCACTTGCCAGGCCGGTAGTGCAAGGTCAGTTTGTGTTCGTTTTAATTGCATTTTTATGCTTGGGCTACTCATTTGTCAGTAGCGATTTTTCCGTAATGAATGTGGCAAAGAATTCTAATACTGAATTGCCTATTCATTTCCGTGTGGCGGCCACATGGGGCTCCCATGAAGGTTCTTTATTATTATGGGTATTGATGCTCGCGGGTTGGTCGGTTGCTGTCAGTGTTTTTAGCAAGCAATTACCGGATGATGTTGTGGCACGGGTTCTTGGTGTTTTAGGACTCGTAAGTATCGGCTTTCTGTTGTTTATGTTATTTACTTCCAATCCTTTCGACCGCTTGTTGCCTGCAGCACTAGAAGGAAGCGACTTGAATCCATTACTGCAGGATGCCGGTATGGTGATACATCCGCCTATGCTCTATATGGGTTATGTGGGCTTCTCAGTAGCCTTTGCTTTTGCTATTGCAGCTTTATTGAGTGGGAAATTGGATGCGACATGGGCACGATGGTCACGCCCATGGACAATTGTTGCTTGGGTATTCTTAACATTTGGAATTATGCTCGGCAGCTGGTGGGCATATTACGAATTGGGTTGGGGAGGCTGGTGGTTCTGGGATCCGGTTGAGAATGCATCATTCATGCCGTGGCTGGTTGGCACAGCATTGGTTCATTCATTAGCCGTGACTGAAAAACGCGGGAGCTTTAAAAGCTGGACTGTGCTATTGGCAATTTGTACTTTTGCACTGAGCTTGTTAGGAACATTTTTAGTGCGCTCAGGTGTATTGACTTCCGTTCATGCCTTTGCAACAGATCCTGCCCGTGGGGTATTTATTCTTGCATTTCTGGTTATTGTTATCAGTTGCTCGTTGTTATTATTTGCATGGCGGGCACCTAAAGTTGGTTTGGGTGGCAAGTTTGATTTGTTGTCGCGTGAATCCTTATTGCTGACAAACAATCTTCTGTTATTGGTGGCAGCAGGCAGTGTACTGCTGGGAACACTATATCCTTTGCTCATTGATGCACTTGGCCTTGGTAAATTGTCAGTCGGCCCTCCCTATTTTGAAGCAGTGTTTGTCCCAGTTATGACACCGGCAATTTTTCTGATTGGTGTTGGCCCTATTGCACGCTGGAAACAAACGAGTCTGCCCACATTAGTCATTCGACTGCGTTGGGCCTTTGCGGTAAGTGTAATTTCTGCTTTGATTACGCCCTATTTTATGGGCGAATGGAAACCAATGGTTAGTTTTGGTTTGTTGCTGGCTTTCTGGATCATTATATGTGCCTTTGTTAACCTGAAGCATCGATTAAATAATAGCGGGCAAGGCAACTTATTTTCCCGGTTGGCGAAACAATCCAGAAGCTATTATGGAATGCATTGTGCGCATCTTGGTGTCGCTGTATTTATTATTGGTGTCACTTTGGTGAATAGTTACGAAACTGAAAAAGATGTCCGCATGGATATCGGCAGTAAAGTAACAGTAGGAGGATATACATTTCAGTTCAATGGCGTAACTGATGCCGTTGGTCCTAACTATAAAGCTGTGCGCGGAAACATTGACGTCATTAAAGATGACAAAATTATCCGTTCAATGCACCCTGAGAAACGTACTTATAACGCATCGGGCATGGCGATGACAGAAGCTGCTATAGATACGGGTTTATTCCGGGATCT